>JAEWME010000117.1 GCA_023393265.1 Bacteroidota bacterium
GAAAACATCACAGTTTATGAAAAAAAAGAGTAACCCGTCTTTGACTTGAGTAGCTGAAAGTAGGAGTGCATTGAATTTACAGGCGTTCGCCTTCGGCAATTCGTTCGAGGTGACAGAAGAGCAGCTCACCTGTTTTTTCATTGCGCAGGTGCAGCCCATTTCCTTCGCAATAAGTATAGAATTCACAATCGGCGCAGGGCCCGGTTTTTGTCCAGCTTCGGTCGCGGTATTTTTGAAACCGGCTGCCCCATACATCAGCAAAATTGTCGGTATAAATATTTCCCTGAATAAAATTATCGCGCAGGCTTGGACAAGCCGAAATTGACCCGTCGGCCAGCACAGACGCAGCATTGATGCCCGCACGACAAAAGAAAAAACCTTCACGAACTTCGTTTTCATACTCGCCCAGGAATCCCTCGCAACCATAATTCAATCTGATTAATCCTTCTTTTCTGGTTGTCTTCATAAACTCGAACAAGCCTTTAAACTCTTTGGGCAACAAGTATAAATCCTGATTTTCTTTTGCACGGCCAATAGGGAAGATTGTAAAAATTCGCCATTCTTTCACACCCAGACTGATGAGCAGATCCTTGATTCTTGATAACTCGGCAAAATTGCGCCGGTTGATGCAGGTCACCACATCATACCTCAAATCAGGAATATCTTTCAGTAAAAGAATAGCCTCGGTTGCCTTTGAGAAACTGTTCGGATTGCCCCGAAGCCAGTTGTGCGATTCGGCCAGCCCGTCGAGACTCACCGTGATCGATCGCATTCCTGCATCTACAAGCGAGTCGAGTCGCTTTTTATCGAGCAGCAAACCATTGGTCACAATTCCCCAGGGAAATCCTTTCTGATAAAGCGCAGCACCTGCCGTTTCAATATCCTTTCTTACAAGCGCTTCACCACCGGTGAATACGATTGTAGTTTTATTCGGATTAACAATGCCCGCTACCTCATCGATTGCCTTCAGGAAATCGGCTACAGGCATATCTTTCACCGAAGCATCCTTTAAACAATCGCTGCCACAATGTTTACATGAAAGATTACACCTCAGTGTGCACTCCCAAAAAATATAATTTAGCTGATGGATTCTACTTTCGTTCTTTTTATACTGTGCGAAAAGTTTAAGGCCAAGTTTCTTCCTGAATGAAATTCTTCTGACATTCATTGTTTTGCCTTCAGTTGAATGTTCAGTTCCTTTTCAGTTGAACCGCTATACCAGGAATTATCTCCTCCTTCAAACACCGGATCTTTAAACACGACTGTAGTGTCCCTGGTTTCGAAATCGCCATTCAGCGCACCATCTGTATCTACAAACTTAAGCTGGTAAGTATGATCGCCCGGAAAGTCAGTTACTTTGACCGCGAAGCGACCATCGGTCTGACTATACCCGGTTTGAACTAACCTAACATTATTTGGACCAATGCTGTCTCTTACTTCAACAATAATTTCCGGAATTGCTTGTCCGCCCGAAACCGCTTCAACTTTGCCTTTTACGATGAAATCGGCATGAGGAGTGCCGTACATAAATCGAACCTCATCTTCTGCGCATGAAGAGGTAAAACCAAGCAAAGAAAGCAACAGCGCAACAAATGAGTTATATGTATTAAAAATTTTGATTTTTACAGGTGCCATGAATGTTGATTCTGGGTGCTTTAAATTTAGCAGTGTTTTAGTAAAACAACAAAGCAAAATTAATATTCCTCGTAGTGATAGTCTTCTTTTACTTTGTATATGGTAAGTTTATTTTCATCGAGCGAAATAATCTTCCATTTGTAATCCACGTCTCCGCCCCAAAAACCAACATTGATATTCAAAGTTGAATCATTTTGGCTCCAGGTACCTTCAAAGTCGCCATAAGCAACCGGTGGCGTTCCACACCAACCACTATTCTTCCTTTCAACGAATTTAAGATCCGACTGAAAGCTAAAACAATAATCGGATGGTACCAAAGCAGTAGCCCTGTCGTATTGCCAAAGTGTATCGGAAACCATTTGGGGATTTACCCAATTGCCAACAATCATGTTATCCTCAAGAATTTTAAACTCTTCTTCCTGCTGACATCCCCATACAGAAAGTAGCAGGGCCAGCATACCAATTTTATAAGTTAAGTTCATAGTTTAATTTTTTTCAATAGATGGCCTTAACTCAGGCAAAGTTGCGTTCTCTAAAAAACTATTGTTTACGCCAGATTTTCAATTTTCCGCAACTACACTTTCCAATCACTAATTTTGGTTATTTTGTGCAATCATTTTTAGAGATTAGTCTTCATGAAAAAAGTGCTTTCGCTATTGCTTTCTCCGGTTTATCTGCTTGTTTTCGGCTTGTTACTCGTAATTTTTCACCCAATTCAGGTTATTACCAACCTGATCTGGGGTTACCCCGTTAGAAAAAAAACAGTTGATATACTCAATTTTGGGTTGCTGTACAGTCTGAAAATTGTCGGTGCGAAAATTACTTTCAAAGGATTCGATAAAGTTCCAACAGACTGTCCAATCATCATTGTGGCCAATCATCAAAGCACATTCGACATCCCGCCGATTGTTGTCGGTTTCAGGAAGAATCATCCAAAATTCATTTCGAAAGTAGAACTTGGAAAAGGAATTCCCAGTATTTCATATAACCTCAGACACGGTGGGTCGGTGCTCATCGACCGAAAGAATCCTCGTCAATCCGTGAAAGACATTCTAAAACTCGGAAACCACATCGAAAAGAATAACTACAGTGCCTGCATCTTTCCTGAAGGCACCCGAACCAAAGATGGCCATGTGAAGAAATTTATGCCAGCCGGAATAGCCTCACTTGTAAAAAGCGCTCCATCGGCAATGATTGTCCCTTTTGCAATCAGCGGTAACTACGAATTGATGAAAAATGGCTACTACCCCCTTACTTTTGGGGTAAACCTGACATACACCGTTCTGGATCCCATCGATCCGAAAGGAATAGACAGTGAAGAGCTTGCTCAGATAATCGAAGATCGGATCAGGAAAGAAATTGGTCGCTGAGCAAAAAAAAACTTCGGACTGCACCGCAATCCGAAGTATATATAAAAAGTATTTCTTTTAAATGAATAAAGTCCGATGACTTACATCCCGAAAATCTGGGGATACATGATGGCAATTGTTAAGGTTGCAATTACAAGCAGCGCCAAACCAACAAAAAACAAAACAACCCCAACTTTATAACGCTTATTCGTTTTTACCAACTCCGTCACTGAATTGATTTTGTTGATTTTGTTGACCATTTTTTGGAGCGCCATCTGGTCCTTGACAATATAATCGTAGGCGCCATATTTCATGCTGTTTATAGCAACATCGATGCTATCTTGCCCTGAGAGGAAAATAAACTCGACATTGGGGTTAGTTTTTTTGGCTTTGATCAGCACTTCAATCCCGGTCATTCCCTCAAGCAAATAGTCCTGAATCACGATGTCGGGGTTTTTGTCCATATTTTTCAATGCTTCTTCTCCCGAAAAATATGCTTCGACGTTCGTGAATTTATTAGTCTTTAAGTAACTAACTACCAGCTTATTATACATCTGATTGTCTTCAACGACAAAAATCAATGGATTTTTGGTGTATTGCATGCTACTTACAATATGATTTTACCCTGTCAAAAAAATGATGAATCGAATATCTCCCAACGTACCCTGCTATACTTCTACAATATTTCAGTAAATACGGAATAACCAAAATTAGAAAAAAAATAATAACAAAATCATGTGTATGCTATTTAGAACGATTGTTTTTTACTTTTGGTACTCTTTGCTGATTTTTTATGGCAAAAATTTAGGAATTGAAGTAGTATTTATATCGCTGAGCATAAATAAATTAAAAAGAAAAAATGATTTTAGTAATTGACATAGGTAATAGCAACATCGTTTTTGGAGTTTCCGATCAGGATAAATGGATTAATATATGGAGAATACAAACCGACTGGATGAAAACAGCCGACGAATACGAAGTCATTTTCCGGTCGCTATTTACCAGTTCGAAGGTATGCAGGACTGATATTTCCAAAACCATCCTTAGTAGTGTAGTCCCAGGTCTGGTAAGGGCATTCAGGGAAATGATTGAAAATATGCTGGGGCATTCACCCCTGCTCGTCGAGCCGTCAATTTATCCAAGCCTTCCCGTCAGCGTACTGAATCCTTATGAAATAGGGTCCGACCTTGTGGCTGATGCCACTGCCGCATTTATCCGCTACAAAGGACCATGTATGGTCATCGATTTTGGAACTGCTATGACTTTTACTACCGTGAGTAAGTCCGGCGAGATATTGGGAGTTGCCATTGCTCCCGGATTGCAGACGGCATTGAAATCGCTCACTCAAAATACAGCGCAATTATTCAATGTGCAGCTCGAAGCACCCCCTTCTGTATTGGGTAAAAATACGGTTCACGCAATTCAATCGGGCATTGTATTAGGCTTTGCAGGACTTGTTGATTCGATTATTGACAGAACCGAAAAGGAACTGGGCGAAAAAATCAGGGTGATTTCAACGGGCGGACTTGCCCGAATTATGCTTGGTTGTTCAGAAAAAATTACAACTTTAGATGAAAACCTGACGTTGGATGGTCTCCGGTATATCGCAGAAATCATCTAGTTAGCTGCCGTAATCCGCATTGTTACTCGAAATGAGGCAGCAAAATAAAGAAGGGCAACAGATTATTGACGTTTCCAGGCTGAAAGACATAACCAGGCACAAACCAGTCAATCAACTGAGCAACTGAATATTGAATAACAGGTAGATTTCTCTTTAACTGAATTGATTTTTATTCTTTGTAAATATTCTCTATGACAAATAAAATAAGGGCTTTCCTGAATTAAACTTTTCATATTTTTTTACATATTTAAGGAACTCAAAAACCTATACCAAATGAACTACAGGCTTCAGGATCTGGTGGATGTAAGTTTGTTTCAGAATATGCTTGATAGCTTAAATGAATTTTTTCCATTCCCTGCAGCGATTTTTGAACCCGATGGTCGGATTCTGGTTTCGACCAAATGGCAGGATGTGTGCCTGAATTTTCAACAAAAACAGCCCCATTTTCATAAGGAGTGTTTTCAACGAGAGAAATTTGCTTCGGATCTCATTAATAAACCCAACTCCCAACTGATATACACTTGTCCGAGGGGGTTGTCCGACTGTATTGTACCCATCGTAGTTGAAGAAAAACACCTTGGCAACCTGATCGCAGGACAATTTTTCCTTGAAAATGATGATCCAGACTACTACAGAAAGCAGGCAATAAGTTTTGGATACAACGAAGAAGAATACATCGAATCGACGAAGAAGACGCTCATGCTTTCGAAGCGAGAAGCAGAAAAATATTTTTCCATAATGAAGAATATTGTTGCTGTGATAGTTAGTGAAGCAACAAAGAATCTGAAGGAAATTGAGCATATCAGGAGGATTGAAGAAAGCGAAAGGAAGCACCGCTCGCTAATGGAGAACTTACCAGATATCGTAGCCCGATTCGATCGCAACCTGAAACACACCTATGTCAATAAAACTGTTGAACAGGTCACAGGCATCCCGGCAAAGGAGTTTGTTGGCAAAACCAACGAAGAACTCGGAATGCCGGAGGAAAATGTCAGCTTATGGAACGAAAATCTCCTTAAAGTTTTTGCCGAAGGCAAAGAGTACCTTTCTGAGTTTTCATTTAAAAGCAGAAACATCACAAAATTTTACACCGACCTTCTTGTTCCCGAATTTGATGGAGATGGAGAGGTTGTATCCGTGCTTTCAGTTGTGAAAGATATAACCGAGATAAAGAATTCGAAAAAAAGCCTCAGGATACAGAGAGACATTAGCTTGATGCTGAGTGAATCACGCGACTTGAGCAAAGCACTAAACCAATTATTCGATTACACGTTCCAGCTTGAAAGCATTGATTCGGGAGGCATTTACCTGATTGACGAAAAAACGGGGAATATCGATTTAGTGGTATACCGCGGACATTCAGACGACTTTGTCCAGGCAGTTTCACATTATACGCCTGACTCGGTACAAGCTAAGCTAATAAATCTTCGCACCCCTCAATTTCTAAAGCATACTGATGTTCATAAACTTAATGACCTCGCAATTATAAACGAAGGGTTAAAGTCGATTGCAGTTCTTCCGGTTTTCTTTGAGGGAAAGCCCATTGCATGCTGCAACCTTGCCTCGCATACGAGAGACGAAATACCACTGGCAGAACAGATCGTGCTGGAAACCATTGCTTCTAACCTGGGTGGTACAATTCAGCGAATAAAAACAGAGAATCAGCTCAAGGAAAGTGAGATAAAATATAAAATGGCCTTCCGGACAAGCCCTGACTCCATAACTATAAACAGCATCGATGGTCTTTATGTAGATGTGAATGAAGGCTATACTTCCATAGTGGGATACACCAAAGAAGAAGTTATCGGAAAATCTTCATTAGACATTAACATTTGGGCTATTCCTGAAGACCGGCAAAAAATTATCGACGCGCTGCGAAAAAATCAGCAAATTGAAAACCTCGAAACCGTTTTTAGGGCAAAAGACGGATCGCTGGTAACTACCCTCGTTTCGGCAAATCTGATTACACTAAATGAAAAACCGCATATATTGCTGATATGCCGAGATATTTCTGATCGTAAAAAAGCTGAAAACGAGTTGCGCATCGCAAAGGAAAAAGCTGAGGAAGCCAATAAGCTGAAATCGGCTTTCCTGGCAAACCTTTCGCACGAGTTACGAACACCGATGAACGGCATACTGGGTTTTGCCGACCTGCTCGACGACGACCAGTTAAGCCCGGAATCCCGAAAAGAATACATTAATATCATCAACGACAGCGGGCAAAGTTTACTTGAGGTAATTACCA
This sequence comes from Bacteroidota bacterium, assembly GCA_023393265.1. GTDB lineage: Bacteria > Bacteroidota > Bacteroidia > Bacteroidales > Prolixibacteraceae > Aquipluma. The sequence goes on from JAEWME010000117.1 coordinate 6,851, forward strand.
ACCTGATGGATATCTCGAAAATCGACAGCCGCCAGATAGAATCGCGCTTCAGGGGTTTTAACCTGAATGGTTTAATGACAGAAATGCAAAAATGGCTGAAAGGTGAACGCATGATCAAGGAGAAGCCGTACCTAGAAATTGATTTGATCAAACCGCTATCGGATGCCGACGCCAGCATGGTATCCGACCCCGGAAAAATACGCCATATATTGAGCTTATTACTGAATAATGCAGCGAAATTCACCTCCCAGGGATACATCCGAATGGGTTATTCAGTTAAGGGACAGTCAGTCAGGATTTACGTTCAGGATTCCGGCAAAGGAATTACACAGGAAAAGCAAAATGCTATTTTCGAACGGTTCAGACAGGAAGATGAAACACTAGCCCGAAAATATGGCGGCGTAGGTTTGGGTTTAACCATTGCGCGCGGACTGGTTGATTTACTTGACGGGCAAATTGGTGTTGAGTCGGAGCCAGGGAAAGGATCAACTTTCTGGTTCGAGATTCCGCTTCACTAAAAAGGAAGAGCTAATTTTTCCGGAGATATTCATCCACTTTCGTCATCATTTCAGCTTTTTTTTCTGCGTCAAGAAAACTGGCCTCAAACGAGTTTTTAGCCAACAGCGCAACTTGTGCTTTACTCAAGCCAACAGCACGAGCCAAGGCATTGAAGTTCTCATTCACATAGCCGCCAAAATAAGCCGGATCGTCGGAGTTAATGGTCACCATCAGGCCTTTGCCGAGCATTTCACGAACCGGATGCAAAGACATATCTTTCACCACTTTTAGCTTTAGGTTCGAAAGCGGGCACACGGTCAACGGCATTCTTCGGGCGACCAGTTCAGCAACCAGCCCATCGTCTTCAAGTGAACGATTGCCATGATCAATCCTTAAAACTTTCAATAAATTCAACGCTTCCCAAACATACTCAGGCGGACCTTCCTCTCCGGCATGGGCAACCGTGAGAAAACCTTGCTTCCTTGCTTCAGCAAAAAGTCGTTCAAACTTTCCGGGCGGATGCCCTTTTTCTGAAGAATCGAGGCCAATGCCCACAATCCACGATTTATAGCTAAGTGCCTGTTCAAACGTCTCAAAAGCCGACTTCTCGCTTAAATGGCGAAGGATAGAAAGAATAAGCCGGTGACTTATACCAAGTTTTTCTTCCCCGTCGACCAACGCCTTGTGAATCCCCTGAATAACTTTCCCGAAAGAAACGCCGCGCAAAAGATGCGTCTGCGGATCAAAAAATATCTCGGTATGCAATACATTCTGGCTACGAATTTTCAGGAGATAAGCCCAGGTCAGGTCGTAAAAATCCTGTTCTTCGAGCAATACATTGGCTCCGGCATAGTAAATGTCGAGAAATTCCTGAAGGTTATTGAACTGATAGGCATCGCGTAACGAACTGACTGAATCATATTTCAGCGCGATGCCGTTACGGGCAGCAATCCCAAACATCAACTCCGGCTCAAAAGTTCCTTCAATATGCAGATGTAGCTCTGCTTTGGGCATTCCCGCTATAAAACTTGTTATCGACTCCTGATTCATCTCAGCTAATTTTCCGGTTTTAACAATGCACGCATCAGTTTGTTTGCCGCCAGCCAGTTCCGGCTGTTTTCGGGGGCGAATAAATTTTTCGCAAGCAAAGGCCTTTGATCTGAGCCAGCCTCAAATAATTCAACAATATTTCCTGATATGGAAGCAAGTAGCTCTTTTGCCCGCATTTTCGATTCTACGACACTCAAGCGACCATTGCCAAGCTCGAAAGCGGCGGTAAGCCCTGAAATCTGTTCTGCCGACTCATCCACGAAGCCAGCCAACGCCACAACAGGCACGCTGTATTTTTCGCAAAGCCTGGCTATTTTTCCTACAGTTTTACCCTGAGCGCTTTGTCCGTCGATTTTTCCTTCGCCGGTAAAAACCAGGTCAGCAGTACTGATCTGTTCCTCCAAATTTGCGTACTTTTTGACTATCTCGAATCCTGAATTCATTCGTGCATCGCAAAACGCCATCAATCCGGCACCCAAGCCACCGGCCGCACCCGATCCTGGTATTTCAGCATAGTTTTTACCGAATGTCGTCGACAGTATTTTACTGAAATAGTGCATGTTTTTCTCCAGTTTCTCAACCATTTCGGGAGTTGCGCCTTTTTGCGGGCCATAAACGCGGCTTGCTCCATCCATACCAACGAGCAGATTTTGAACATCGCCCCCAATGACAATGCGCGCAGACGCCAGTAGCGGATGAACTCCGGAAACATCGATTGAAGCAAGGTTTCCCAGCGAACCGCCACCAACCTCTAAAAGCCGGTGGTCGGCATCAAAAAACCGAAAGCCAAGTGCGCTGGCCATTCCAACTCCCCCATCATTGGTGGCGCTGCCGCCAATACCAACAACAATATCCCGAAAGCCAGCCTCTAATACCAACTTCAGGAGAACCCCGGTTCCAAAAGTAGATGAGATCATTGGGTTTCGCTCTTCCGGCTTCAATAGTTCAATACCCGAAGCGGCAGCCATCTCAATCACCGCAGTCTTGCCGTCGCCCATCACGCCGTAGAACGACCGGATTGGGCGTAGAAGCGCATCAACAGAATGAACATGGACAATTCGTCCGCCGGTAGCAGCAATCAGTGCGGCAACAGTTCCTTCTCCGCCATCGGCCACCGGAACGCAAACCGTCTCAGCATCAGGAAGTTTTTTCCTGATACCTTCCTCAACTGCAGTAGCAACATCCACTGACGAAAGGCATTCTTTAAAAGAATCGGGTACAATTATAATGCGCATAAAATGGCTATTCAAATAGATTTTAGATGAAAGATAATCAAATAGGGTTCATTATGAAATAAGCCGTACCAAGTTCCTTGCATATTGCTGCTAAATATTCAGTTTTAAACTCATTTCTATATAGAAACGTTCGTCTTGAAATGTTAATCTTATCCATTTTTATCAACAACCCGAAAACCGGGGAATGATTTTGGTAACTTTACCTTCCGGAGAAAAACGACCGGAATTTATTGTTTCTAACCGCATTAAAATACTGATTATGATTCCTTTTACACACTTACATGTTCACTCGCAATACTCCATCCTCGACGGGGCGGCAAGTGTCAAAGGGCTGGTTGCGAAAGCTAAAAAAGACGGGATGACCGCGCTCGCCCTCACCGACCATGGCAACATGTTTGGTTCAAAAGAATTTTACGATGTGTGCAAGAAAGAAGGCATCAAACCCATCATTGGCTGCGAAACCTACGTGGCTTCCCGAACCCGCTTCGACAAGTCGGATCCTAAACTCGACCGCTCGGGAGATCACCTCATTCTGCTGGCAAAAAATAAAACTGGCTACCGAAATTTGCTCAAATTGATTTCTTTAGCCAACACCGAAGGATTTTACTACAAACCGCGCATCGATAAAGATATTTTAAAAGAATGTAGCGAAGGGTTAATTATCTCATCCTCATGCCTTGGCGGAGAGGTTCCGCAACTAATTATGAAGGGCAATGATTCGGAGGCAGACGAAACCATTCGTTGGTTCAAGTCGGTTTTTGGCGAAGATTATTACCTCGAACTTCAACGTCACCCATCAGAAATTCCAAGATTACGAGCCGAAGTATACGACAACCAGGTTATTGTAAATGAGCGAATTTTGGAACTTGCGAAAAAACACAACGTCAAGGTAATTTGCACCAACGACGTGCATTTCATCAATGCCGAAGACGCCGATGCACATGATCTGCTTATTTGCCTGAACACCGGGAAAGACCTCGACGACCCGGCCCGTATGCGCTATACCAAACAGGAATGGTTCAAGACCACTGCCGAAATGAATCATTTATTTGCTGATGTTCCGGAGGCGCTGACCAATACTCAGGAAATAGTCGACAAAATTGAAACCTACGAATTGAATTCTGACCCAATCATGCCTGTATTCCCGATTCCTGTGGAGTTTGGGAAAGAAGAGGATTACATTGGAAAATACACCGAACCTCAACTGATAGAGGAGTTTGGCGAAAAAGCATTCGAACGGCTGGGCGGTTTCGATAAAGTGCTCCGCGTAAAGTTTGAATCGGATTACCTGGAACATCTGACATACGAAGGCGCATATATCCGTTACGGAAATCCCATTCCGGCTGACGTTAAAGAACGAATCGATTTCGAGCTGAACACCATCAAAACAATGGGTTTCCCCGGATATTTCCTGATCGTTCAGGATTTTATCAATGCAGCCCGAAAAATGGGCGTTTTAGTAGGACCCGGACGTGGATCTGCTGCCGGAGCCGTAGTTTCTTATTGTGTTGGTATTACTAATATCGATCCGCTGAAATACGATTTGCTGTTCGAGCGGTTCCTCAACCCCGACCGTATTTCGATGCCCGACGTTGACATCGATTTCGACGACGACGGCCGCCAGATGGTGCTCGATTGGGTCACCGAAAAATATGGGAAGGACAAAGTTGCCCACATTTGTACCTTTGGAACGATGGCAACAAAACTGGCAATTCGTGATGTGGCCAGGGTGCTGAAACTACCACTTCCGGATGCCGACAGGCTAGCCAAACTGGTTCCCGAAGCGCCTAAAATGAGTTTCGAAAAAGCTTATGCCGATAGCCCTGAACTTAAGCAGGAGTTGAATTCGCCCAACGACCTGATTCGTCAAACCTTGAAATTTGCAGCGACACTCGAAGGTTCTGTCAGGCAAACCGGCGTTCACGCCTGCGGTATCCTGATTAGCCGCGACCCGCTCACCGATCACATTCCGGTGATGCCGACCAAAGACGAAGACCTGCTGACAACCCAGTACGACGGACATTTTGTTGAAGCTATTGGCCTGCTGAAGATGGACTTTCTCGGGCTAAAAACGCTTTCAATTATCAAGGAAACACTCGAAAATGTGCGACGATCGAAAGGGCTCGAAATTGATATCGACAAAATTCCGATGGACGATACGGAAACGTTCGAACTTTTCAGCCGAGGCGACACCACAGGCGTATTCCAGTTCGAGTCGCCCGGAATGAAAAAACATCTGCGTGCATTGAAACCCAACCGTTTTGAAGACCTTGTGGCCATGAACGCGCTTTACCGTCCGGGTCCTATGGAATACATTCCTTCTTTCATCCGAAGGAAACACGGACAGGAACCCATCGAATACGACCATCCGCTGATGGAACCCTACCTCAACGACACCTATGGAATTACTGTTTATCAGGAACAGGTAATGCTTCAGTCCAGAGCGTTGGGTGGATTTACCCGGGGTGACTCGGACTCCCTGCGTAAAGCAATGGGTAAAAAAATCAAATCGATGATGGATACACTGAAAGAAAAGTTTAAAAAAGGATGTCTGGCTAATCCTGAATTTATGAGTGGACTGGACGGGAAGAAAAAACCCGAAGACCTGATTGACAAAATATGGGGAGACTGGGAAGCCTTTGCAAGCTATGCTTTTAACAAATCACACTCTGTGTGTTATGCTTACGTGGCCTATCAAACCGGATACCTGAAAGCGCATTACCCGGCTGAGTTTATGGCTGCCAACATGAGCCGGAACCTCAGTAACATCACCGAAATTACGAAACTGATGGAGGAATGTAAGCGAATGAAATTGAAGGTACTTGGCCCGGACGTGAATGAAAGCCATGTGAAATTTACAGTAACACGTCGTGGCGATGTCCGCTTCGGGATGGCAGCAGTGAAAGGTGTTGGCGAAGGTGCCGTGCTCGACTTGCTTAAAGCGCGCGAAAACGGTGAATTTACCGACATCTACAATTTCGTCGAACGGGTTAATCTCCAGTCAGTAAATAAAAAGAATCTGGAAGCGCTTGCCATGTCGGGTGCTTTTGACGGATTTAAAAAACATACCCGCAGTCAGTTTTTTATCCCCGATGAAAGCGAACAGACTTTTATTGAAAAACTTATTCGCTATGGCAACAAAATGCAGTTCGAAAGCAATAATATGCAACCGTCCCTCTTTGGCGAAGTCATGTCAACCCAGGCTGTACAAAGACCTGAAGCACCCAATGTTCCTGAATGGGTCGATCTGGTGCTGCTGGAGAAAGAACGGAGTTTGGTAGGCGTGTACCTGACTGCTCATCCGCTCGACCGGTACAAGGTAGAGATTGATCTGCTGGCAACCAAAGATGTAGCACTCAAAGATTTGAATAATGGTATCGAAACTCTCAAAGGAAGGGAACTCACTTTTGTCGGGATGGTGACAGAGGCGCGAGAGAGCTTCGGGAAGACCGGGAAACCATACTGTCACATGATTCTGACAGACTACACCGATTCGTACAAAATGTTCTTTTTTGCCAAAGACTATGTCGAATTTGGAAAATATTGCCGTCAGGGGCTTTATTTGCTGGTGCGGGGAACGGTGCAAAACCGCTTTGGCGGAGAACAACTCGAATTTAAGGTAAGCCGGGTTGAACTGATGGATGATGTACGGGAAAAATATTTCAAAAGTATCACCGTGCGGATTCCGCTTTCGGCTATCACCGGAAATATTATTGCCGATTTGGAAAAACTGACAGCCGCAAATAAAGGTAAAGCATTGCTGAAATTTGATATTTACGATCTGGAAACAAAAATGATGGTCAATCTGTTTTCTCGTAACACGCGGATCGAAATTACCGACGAATTACTTGCCTACATTGAAAATCAGGATGATCTTGCTTTTAAAATTAATTAGGCTAATTTTGTGATAGTTTAGAATTCGAAAAAGTATACTCACTTAAAAATATTAAAAAGATGGCTTTAGAAATTAATGACGCAAACTTTGAGGAACTGGTGCTTCAGGCAGACAAACCAGTGCTTGTTGATTTTTGGGCAGAATGGTGTGGCCCGTGCCGGATGGTTGCCCCGGTCGTTCAGGAATTATCCGAAGACTATGCCGGAAGATTAATTGTAGGAAAAGTTGATGTTGACAGTAACCCGGGAATCGCCACCAAATTTGGTATCCGCAACATCCCGACAATCCTTTTCTTTAAAGACGGTGCTGTGGTTGAAAAACACGTTGGCGCCGCTCCCAAAACAACTTTGGCCTCGAAAGTCGAAAGTATTCTTTAGAAAAATATTTCAGCGGAAAGAAAGGCACGGGCAACAAAATCCTGTGCCTTTTTTGTTTCTCGGGCAGCTACTCTATCCTGAAATAATAATGATCTCCGCACCGCACTGCATGATGTTCATTGGCAATTGCGCGTAAAGTATCGTTCGTAAGCAATCCCCTTTCGCGCGTAAGGACAATAGCCGGTTTTTTAATCGGCGAATCAGCCCGGTATAGTTCCGTAGTCCGGATTTTCTTCGGAACGGCATTCAGGTAAACATCCAGATCCTCCATCCTGAACATCCCCACAAAATAGTAATTTTCAATACCCGAAACGGTTGCCTCCTTCTTTGCCATCTCGCTGATTTCTCTCATGCCGAGATATTTGTTATAATTGGGGATAGCCCATGAAATAACGAAAACTGTTAGCAAAATTCCTGAAGCAAAATATGTCACTGCCCGGTAAAACTGGTTTCGCATCAACAAAGCGATGGCTGCAATTGCTGCTCCCGACAGGCACAACGCTGCTACAAAAACCAAAGGAGAAAGACTTATTCCTTTCATGAAGGGAAAACGGGATGCAATGGCTATCGCAGGTAAAGCCAGCGACATTAAAGCTGCCGGAATCAAAACCAGGAACTGCACCCACCGGCGCATCTTCATTCGGCTAAGCCACAACATAGCGGTGTAAAAAAAAAATGGGAAAGTTGGCAGCAGGTATACCGCCAGTTTCGAGCTAAAAAACGACAACGCGACAAAAGTTGACGCCGCCACTGAAATGAAAAACAGCTCCAGATCGGAGCTGTGCTGTTTACTCCGAAACCATGCAATAAAAATTCCCGCAATTAACAGTGACCAGGGTGCCAGCGAATACAAAACCGAAATCATGTAATAATAAAACGGCTCTTTGTGCGAGAACGAATTGACTGCCCTATTCACTGTTTGGTTGAACAGCAAGTTGTGGAGGTATTCGCTCCCACCTTCAATATAAACACCCAGAAACCATAATCCGGAGAACGCCAGAAGGATCAGCCATGTTTTCCGGTTCCAGTATCTTACGAAAGCTCTAATCTGTCTCTTCAGTAATAAAAATACGGCTGTCGAAATCAGCGGAATGAGAATACCAAGCGGCCCCTTTGAAAACAATGCCATGAAAACGAAAAAAGGAAAAAGCAACCAATCATATTTTCGCTCCTCCTCTTCATACTTCCTGAAAAATACATACAATGCCAAAACGATAAACATACTCATCAGCATATCCATCCGGAGCACAACTGCCGACCCAATAAAAAAGCCGCTTGTAAGCAACATGAGTTGAGTGGCCAGACGTGCATCTTCGGGCATTAGTTTTTTCACCCAGTTATCCATCACCGCCATGATGACCAGCGCCGGAACGAACGAAAATAAAGCGAGGAAAAGCATGTTGTGCGAGCCAAACAGCCATCGTCCCAGCATGACGACGCATAAATAAAGCGGAGGTTTATCGGCATAAACGACTCCATGATTGGTGAAAGTGAAAAAGTTACCATTTCGCAGGGCTTCGTCGGCAATGCTCAGGTAACGCAGCTCGTTTCCCGCGGTGAAATCCCTAAAAAGGAACATGGGCAAAACAGCCAGCAGGTAAGAGGCATAACGTAAAATTGGTAAGATTTTGTTACGCTGTTTCATTTCTCACGAATTTTAAGTTCCTGCTTGTAAAGAATGATATTTCGCGAATAAGCAATGAAGCCAACCGACTGGCCTAAAATCAGGACAAAATCCTGGCGAAAAACGCCATAAGCCATGATGATTCCGGAACCGATGAGACTGATGAGCCAAAAACCGACTGGCAAAAGCGACTCTTTTTTGGCCAGCGAATAAATCCATTGATAGACGAACCGCAGCGAGAATAAAACCTGCCCGAGCGAACCGAAAACAATCAGCCAAATTGGAATATCTTTATTAGCCAGAAAACTATCGAAAAAGTACCGGCTGTTTTTCAGGACAAAAGAAATGGCAATTAATGGCGTGATCACCAGTATACTCCGGATAAAAACGTTTATTTTAGCCCAGACACCTGTTTCCCTCAGATTCCAGATGTAGATATAATACGAGATTAGTTGCCCGAGTAGAATGGCAAAATCGTTTCGGAACCAGCCATAAATGCAAAAAAGATAAGACGCAATGATGCTCAGTACCCAATAGATATTGGGCGACAGCACTTTTCTGGCTCTTTCGGACAAGATCCACTGAAGCAAAGTGCGCATGAAAAAGAGCGTTTGAGAAACAAGCCCGATTAAAAAAACCATCGCTATTCGATGTTCGTTTCTGAAATACTGAAATTGAGATACCTGCTTTTCATCCAGCGAAATGCAAAACAGTCGATGAAAGGCGCCACCAAACGGTTGCCAAGGTTAAATTTCGACTTTCCGGCAACCCGCGGGAAATGCCTAACCGGAATTTGTTGAACCCGTCCGTGCTGCAATTGAACCAGCGCAGGCAAGAAGCGGTGCATCCCTTTAAACATGGGGATTCGGCGGGCATAGTCGGTCCTGATAATTTTCAGCGGGCAACCGGTATCGGCAATGCCGTCTTTGGTCATAAATCGCCTGAAACTATTAGCAATCCCTGAAGAAGCCCGTTTCACAAATGAATCTTCGCGTTCTGTACGGATGCCCATAACCATCTCGTAATTATTCAGATGCAAAATCAGGAGATTAAAATCCTCAGGCGCAGTTTGCAGGTCGGCATCGATGTATCCTACGAATTCCGACTGTGCCTGGTCAAACCCTGCTTTGAGTGCCGCGCTCAAACCAGCATTGTACGCAAACCGGATGTAATAAAAATGCTGCTGCCTGCTGCAAATGGCATCCATCAGTTCGTGGCTAGTGTCAGTCGATCCATCGTCGACAAAAAGGATGCAGGTTTTTAGCAGTGACACGGCGACAAATTCAGAAAGCCTTTCTTCGAGTGCTTTCATGTTGTCGGCTTCGTTAAACACAGGCACAACGACCGTTAGCTGATATTCTTTGGTCTTGTTTCTGCGGACCAAAATGCTCATGTTGTTCCCCGGAAAGGACATTCCGGTTTCTGTTCCTATCATGAATCTGTTTCTGTTTTTGGGTTCTCAGCAAAACAACCAACATCCCGGCCTAATGTCTGACTATAAATCAAACAGTTGACGCGGGATTATTGGCATTTCTGAACATATGTATTTCTGTTTCTTGTTTATCTCACAACCTTTTTGGGTAGACGATTTCAGGGTTTCGATATTTTACGTAAACATCAAAAACAGGTTATTTTTCAATGTTTCATGCCAAACCACCTATCATACTAAACGATCAGTATGTTCAACCCCTACACCCATAAATCACCAATAAACTTTTTTACCAAAGTTTAAGGTTTCTTTAGTAGCTTATAAAATTCGGCCGTTTGCTTCTTCAATAAATCGATACTGTTTTCAATCGAATTATTCCTTACCATATTGCCTGCCAGCCCCATATTGATCGAAACCAAATTTGCTGCAATAAGTTGAATATTTATATCGTCCCTGATTTCCCCGGACTTAACAGCATTTTTAAGAACCTGTTCCGTTTTGCTGATCTCTTTTGAAATGAACGCAACTTTTGCATCGGCATAACCCGGGTAATGCCTGAAAGCATCGGCGAACAAAGACATGTAATTTAGCGGCGACAAAACCTGGGTTACACTGAAAAGCGAATTGATGGTCTTGCCTGCCTGCTGAATGCTAACTGCGATATAATCGGCCAGGCTCACTGATTCAACATCAACATCAATTTCAGGAATGAAAAGATATTTGTCGACGACCGAAGTAAACAGCTCTTCCTTGTTCCTGAAATGATGATAGAGCGCCCCTTTGGTAAAACCAATGGCTTTACTGATGTCGCTGATGGAAACAGCCTCATAGCTTCGTTCCAAAAACAGCTTAAACGCCTGCTCGATGATAAAATCTTTGGTATTATCCATCACAAGAACATACTAAACGATCGGTATGCAAAGGTAAAATCATTTTTCGAAATTTCAGTCTTCAGGAAAAAAAATAAAAAAGTCTCCCGAAACCTTCCTCCGGATTGGAAGTTTGCGCACTGCTTCTTTCTTTTTCGGTGCAGGTTTGAAAAAGAATAAGCCCGATTGACTATTTTTGACCAAACCAAAACGATCGGAAGTACTTTGAACAACATCTTCGACATACAACAGTTTCAGCAATTCGATAACCTTGAGTTTATTTCACGCGAGGTAGTCGAGGGTTTTATCACTGGCCTGCACCGCAGCCCGTTCCATGGCTTTTCGGTCGAATTTGCAGAGCATCGCCTTTACAACACCGGCGAATCGACCAAACACATCGACTGGCGCTTGTTTGCCCGCACCGACCGCCTTTTTGTGAAACAATACGAGGAAGAAACCAACCTTCGCTGCCAACTGGTTATCGATACCTCATCGTCGATGCTGTTCCCGTTTGAGAAGGGAAAATCTGCCAAAATCAATAAACTGGCCTTTTCTGTTTATTCGGCAGCGGCCATCATCTACCTCCTGCGCAAACAGCGCGATGCCGCGGGGCTTTCGCTTTTTGCCGATGAAGTTGGATTTCATGCAGAGGCCCGGCTGTCGTCGGTTCATATCGACATGCTGTACAATCAGTTGGCAACATTGCTGAATACAGAGAATACAGCGCTGAACCGGAAAACAAACACGGTTGAAGCGCTCCACATGATTGCGGAAAACATCCACAAACGGTCGCTGGTGATTATTTTCAGCGATCTGATCGGGCAAGAGGATCCGGAAGCTTTCTTCGAGGCGTTGCAGCATCTTCGGTACAACAAACACGAAGTACTGCTCTATCATGTAACAGACCATTTATACGAACGGGAACTCGATTTTGCAAACCAGCCTTCGCGCTTTGTCGACCTCGAATCAGGAGAACAACTCAAATTCTCGCCACATGAACTACAGAAAACCTACCAGGAAACCATTGGAGCTTATTTTGAAGAACTGAAAATTAGATGTGGCCAGTTCAACATCGACCTGACAGAAGCCGACATACGCGAAGATTTCAGGCACGTATTGCTTACATACCTCCTGAAAAGAAAACGACTTTTCTGATTTTATTCTTTTTCTCCGGCTGGCAGGAGACTACAGCTAATCGGATAGTGATCGGAATGATTCAACGACGAAACCTCGAAGTTGTAGCTTTCAAAGTTCGGGCTGTGCAGAATGTAGTCGATTCGAAATGAGGGCATTTTGCCGTTGTAGGTATTCGCGGTTCCTTTTCCCGATTCGATGAACGAGTCTTTAAGGTCGCCCCTGACGGTACGGTATGTAAATGAAATGGGCGTGTCGTTAAAATCGCCGCAAACAATTACCGGATAATGGCATTTATCGATGTGCTCCCGCAAAGCAGCAGCCTGTTGTGCCCGTTTCACATTGGCATTTTTAAATTTCCAGGCCAGCATTTTAAATTTCCGCTCATTATAACTGTTACTCTCAAAATCGATGGAGTCCATCGTATTAATCTCCTTTGGCAGCAATCCGTACGATTGCAGGTGACAGTTATAAACCCGTACCGTGTCGGCGCCAATCAGCAAATCAGTAAAAATGATCATGTTTCCGGTATTCTTAAACCGCATCTCGCCCATGTTCACAATGGGAAAACGAGTCAATGTTAATTGTCCACCTGCGCCACTCGTATGTGCCAGTTGCATGTGCGTGATATCAGGAAACTTATCCTTATAAATATCGAAAATCTGCCGTTTGTTTAGCCTGACTTCCTGCAAACAGATGATGTCGGCACCACTTTGCTTCAGGAAACCAATGATGTGTTCGGCATTTTCCTTAGTTGGGAAATCGCTGGTCCCGGTGAAATATTTCACGTTGTAACTTACAATTTTAATCCCCTTTTTATCGGTCGTCCTCCCTTTGATTTGCAGGTAGTTGCCAATAAGATTGAAACCACCCAGGATCACGAGCAACGAAACAAGCGTGTAACGCATCCGAACGACAGCCCAAAAAATGATAAAAATAAGATTGATTACCAGCAAATATGGATACGCTAAACCAAATAACTCTGCCATCCAGATTTTTTCAGGACTCAGGTAAACGGCAACCGAGGCAAACGCAAGTGCAAGAGCCACAATGACGTTCAGGAACAGAAAAAAATATGTGAAAAATCGTTTCAAAAGTTTGCTGAATATTGTTTCTGATTACCGTTTAATCGCGAGCGCTTTATACAAATATAGAAATTAATTGCTTGAAGCGCCGGCCAGCCAGCCGTTAAAATACAGCAGCTACAAAGCGGTCTTTGCCATGGATATCTTTCCTGATTTCGATGCCCGAGAACCCCTTTGCTTGAAGCATAGATGCGCATTCGTGCCCAAAGGCTTCGTTGATCTCGAAATAAAGTTTACCGCCTTGCTTCAGTTTCCTTTTCGCAAATTCGGCTATCCGGCTGTAAAAAATCAACGGGTCGTTGTCGGGAACAAATAAGGCCAGCTCAGGCTCAAAATCCAGCACATTCTTTTCCATCAGCGTTTTTTCCGACTCACGTATATAAGGCGGGTTGCTCACAATAACATCGAATGCCGGGAAATTTGTTGCTGGATTTCCGGTCAGAATGTCGAATTCGGTAACCCACACTTCACAGGCATTCAGCCGGGCATTCAACTGCGCTGTTTCGAGGCAGACCGGAGAAATGTCGATGGCTGTGACATTGGCCTGCTGAATATTTTTCCGCAGCGAAATGGCGATGCAACCTGTGCCGGTGCCAATATCAAGAATTTCCGGAGCTGTGACAGTATTTTCCTGAATGATCCATTGCACCAGTTCTTCTGTTTCGGGGCGGGGAATCAGCGCTCCGGGGACGGCAAGAAAAGGCAGGCCGTAAAATTCAGTCGTCCCTAAAATGTATTGAATAGGCTCGTGCTTCTTCAGCCGCGAGACAATGTGCTCAATTCTTCGCAGCTCATCGCTGCTAAGACTTTCATCCTGCGCCATCAGAAACTGCGTGCGCGAATAGCCTTTCAGGTGCTCAAAAATCAGGAAGATCAAACTTTCGGTCTCTTCCTTCGAATAAAGTCCCGCCAATTCTTTTCGGATGGATGCAATACCTGCCCTCATTTATTGTTATTTTTGGCAAATTTAATTTTTTCGACAATGAGTAGCGCCGAAACATACATGCAACGTTGCCTCGATCTCGCTTTGCTGGGAATCGGCAACGCGGCCCCAAACCCGATGGTAGGCTGCGTAATTGTGCATAACGGCAAAATCATTGGCGAAGGCTACCACGAAAAATACGGACAGGCACACGCCGAAGTGAACGCCATTCGTTCGGTGAAAAACCCTGATTTGCTGAAAGAATCGACTTTGTACGTTTCGCTCGAACCTTGCGCTCATTTTGGAAAAACACCGCCCTGTTCTGACCTGATTATCGAAAAGCAAATTCCCAGGGTAGTCGTCGGAACAATCGATCCGTTTGCCGAAGTGGCCGGAAAAGGCATCGAAAAAATGCGCAAAGCCGGAATTGAAGTAGAAGTGGGCGTTCTCGAAAAAAAGTGCCGCAACCTGAACCGGCGGTTTTTCACTTTTCATGAAAGAAAGCGACCATACATTATCCTGAAATGGGCGCAAACGCTCGACGGTTTTATCGATACCGACCGTACCGAAACCAAACACCCGACCTGGATTACCAATGCGCTGGCCAAAAGGTTGGTGCACAAACAACGTTCGGAAGAAGCAGCCATACTTATCGGGACAAACACTGCGGAATTCGACAATCCGGCGCTGACTGTGCGAGAATGGAGCGGCAACCAACCCATCCGCATGGTAATCGACCGTTCCGGACGGCTCAACCCCAGCCTTATCATTTTCGACCAGCAAGCGCCAACCTGGGTTTTCACTGAAACACCCAAAGAAGACCGCGAAAACCTGAAATACATCGAATTAGATTTCAGCCGAAATATTTTGCCTCAACTCATGGACGAACTCTACCGGCGCAATATTCAATCGGTGATTGTCGAAGGTGGCAACCAGTTACTCAACAGCTTTCTGTCCATCGGATTATGGGACGAAGCTTTTGTTTACACTGGCAACCAGTTCTTCGGCAAAGGAGTTAAAGCCCCGCATATCTTTGGCAAAACCATTGCCTACCGAAAACTCGACGACTGCAAGTTGCACGTTTTACAAAACAAAATGATAAAAGATATTTGAGAGCTCTCCTCCAAAAATTATGAGAAACCTCAATGCATCTTCAACGCGACACACGATAATAGGACTTAAAGTTTGTTTTTGATTTCCTTTTTAGTGAAATTTAGTCACTTCAAAAATATTGTCGCTCTGCATGGGAATTTTGTTCAACATCTGGAAAGCAATGCCTAGCCTCGTCACCATCCTGTACTTTCTCACGGTGGTAACCATTGCTATTCTTATCATCCTCGAAAACCGCAACCCGGTAAAAACAATCAGTTGGATCCTGGTGCTGGTGCTGCTTCCTTTCGCCGGAATAATTATTTACCTGTTCTTTGGTCAGGAATACCGCAAAACCAAGATGTTTTCGCGCAAAGGGCTCAAA
>JAEWME010000149.1 GCA_023393265.1 Bacteroidota bacterium
ACCTGTGTTTGAGTTCAGATAGCCAGCGCTGATTGCAAACTTCTTCGTTAGATTGTACTGCACACCGAATGCAAGTTCAAGATAATTTTTATCAATTGACCTGTGCTGCCCGTATACATTATTTCCCCATCCAACCCACTTATCCATATAGAGCGTGTACGATCCGGAAATTTTTAAATCGTTGGTAATCTTATAATCGGCACCGGCTGCAATTATTGCAGGAATATCGCTCCCAGATTTTCCTTTGTCGGGGAACAGTCCGTTTCCGTCAGCCATGATGAGGTCTTTTTTTGTTGAGTTTGTTAAGACCAAAGTTGTCATGTGTTCATATCTTAAACTTATATTTAATTTGTCAAAATGAAAGTTGGCCCCAATCATTGGAGTAAACCCAAATCCCGTTTGTTTAGTGTCTACAGCTTTATCTGCAGTGGCCTCGGATTGTTTAGATAACTCTGCCGATTTTGCCTGATATCCACTTTGTATTTGTTGAATAGTAACGTTCGAGTTTGAACTAATGCCTAGTCCATTAGCCAAAGCATCTGCCGTTTGTTGCGACATTTGGTTGCTTGCAACTAATTGAGGAAGTGTTGCATTTGGAACTGCTGTGACATAGGGCTGTATGTCATTTGCCGTTTTGTTTGATAGTCCAGATAGCGTAGTAAATAATAATGGGGCGGAAATCATTTCTCCAGTCAATCCATAAGCTGGAACATTGGGATTAATCATGATGTCTTTTATATACCCATTGTAAGTATTAACGGCGTTTATAATTCTGACCCCACCAAAAACCGAAACATGCTCATTGATTTTGTAACTAGCATTTAATTGAGTTCCAAAGAATACACTGGAGGCCTCAAGTTGCATATTAACCGAATAATTGGTTGTAGGTATTCCATTAGATGTAAGCGACATTGGTAAAGCTGATATGCTTTTTTCAAAGCTTGGGATTCCTGATTCGAATTTTGCGCTTCCTCCTCCTGCATTCGGTCCAAAACCGGCTGAAAATGCCCAATTGTCAAGTTTGTAGACTGCAAATGCGGTTGGGAAAGCAGGTGCAGTTACCTTTCCTTTAAATTCAGGGTTATTTAATAAAGGGAAATCACTGGTAATAGTCCTATTTTGAAAAATAGTCTGATTGTGGAGCCCAAAGTAAAAGCCATTTTTTAGTTGGGTCAGACCTGCCGGGTTGAAATAAACGGCATCCAGGTCAGTTGAAGCGTTTCGGGAAAGCATCCTTACAAATTGTGCACTTTGATTGCTATTTGTCAGAATTCCGCCAGCAAAAGCGGTGTTTATCATCAAGAATGCTCCTGAAATCAGAACGGCAATTTTCTTCATGTTTGGGTTTTTTTAAAGTTTGACGGGAGCAAAAATATAAATATTTATGACGAAGAAAAACAATATAGCTGAAAACCAGCAATGTATAAACTTTTAAACAAAATACTTTATTATTCGAAAAAAGCAGTATCTGTCCTTTTAAAGGCAGATACTGCTTTTATTTGAAGTTTAAAAAGTAATTTCTACAAATGGATGACTTCGTCGTAAGCTGCTGCTGCTGCTTCCATGATAGCTTCCGACATGGTGGGGTGCGGATGGATGGATTTGATCAGTTCGTGACCGGTAATTTCGAGCTTCTTGGCAACGACAAGTTCTGCAATCGTTTCGGTCACGTTGCCTCCAATCATGTGTGCGCCGAGCAGTTCGCCATATTTGGCATCGAAAATTAGTTTAACAAAGCCATCTTTTTGTCCGGCGGCACTTGCTTTTCCACTGGCTGAATAGGGGAATTTACCCACCTTAATTTCATGTCCTGCTTCTTTGGCTTTTTGTTCGGTGAGACCAACCGACGAAATTTCAGGATTGGTGTATGTACATCCCGGAATGTTGGAATAGTCGATCGGATGTGGATTGAGCCCGGCAATTTTCTCAACACAGAGGATTCCTTCTGCTGAGGCTACGTGTGCCAATGCCGGTCCTGGAATAATATCGCCGATCGCCCAAACCGATTCTACGTTGGTTTGGCAGAAATTATTCACTTTTATTTTTCCTCTTTCAAGCTCAACGCCAACTTCTTCGAGGCCGATATTTTCAATGTTTGGTGTGATGCCGACAGCCGATAAAACAATTTCTGCTTCAACTGTTTCTTCACCTTTTTTTGTTTTAATGTTCACTTTGCATACTTTGCCTGATGTATCGACTGATTCTACCGAAGCATTTGTCAGAACTTTCATCTTCAGCTTTTTGAACGAACGTTCGAGCGTTTTCGAAACTTCTTCATCTTCATTCGGGACAATGTTTGGCATAAATTCTACTAAAGTTACTTCGGTGCCAATGCTCTGGTAGAAATAGGCAAATTCGCTTCCGATGGCGCCCGATCCGACAACAACCATCGATTTTGGCTGTTTCTGAAGTGTCATTGCTTCGCGGTAACCAATGATTTTTTCACCATCCTGCTCCAGGTTTGGCAATTCGCGTGAGCGTGCACCGGTTGCCAGAATAATGTTCTTTGCTGTATGCAGCGATCGGTTGCCGGTAAGGTCGGTAACTTCCACAGTATTTTTATCGATAAGTCTTCCGTTTCCGTTCAGCACCTCGATCTTGTTTTTAGAGAATAAAAACTGAACACCTTTGCTCATTCCTTCAGCAACGCCGCGGCTACGTTTCACCATGGCATCAAAATCTGGTTTTACTTCTCCTGAAATCGATACGCCGTATTCAGCCGCGTGCAGCGCATATTCGAATGCCTGTGCGCTTTTTAATAGCGACTTGGTTGGGATGCAACCCCAGTTGAGGCAGATGCCGCCAAGTTTTTCGCGTTCAACAACTCCAACATTTAACCCTAGTTGGGCGGCCCTGATGGCAGCAACGTATCCGCCCGGACCACCGCCTATAATTAATACATCGTAACTCATAATTTTGTATGCTTCTTTAAATTTTAACAAAACAGCATATTAACATACTCACGCAGTAAAAGGTTCTCCGAAGAGGTGATTCTTCAGGATAAACCTGTTTGATGTCAGCGAAATAAAAAAAGCCACACGAGGCGGCTTTTTATTATTGAGTGTCCTGAATATTAGTTCGGGAATATTTCGGCCAGCTTTTTAGCCAAACCTTCTCCGCGAATGTCTTCGCCTTTTCCGATGATCTTTCCGTCCTGGTCGAGCAGGAACGATTGCGGGATGGCATTAACCGAATAGAGTCTGGCTACTTCGCTGTTCCAGTACTGAAGGTCCGAAACATGTGTCCAATCCAGCTTGTCATCTTTGATTGCTTTTACCCAGTCTTCTTTGTTTTTGTCGAGCGAAACACCCACGATTTCGAGACCTTTGCTGTGATATTGCTGATACAGCTTCACAACGTTAGGGTTTTCCTGACGGCAAGGGCCGCACCACGAAGCCCAGAAATCGACAAGTACCACTTTGCCTTTCAGTGACGAAAGCTGGAATGGTTTGTCATCCGGAGTGTTGAGCGTGAAATCTGGTGCCAAAGCGCCAAGCGCTGTTTTTTTATTTTTCTCGATAATTTCTTTTAACTGTTTCACATATTCAGATTTATCAAGCTCTGGCGGAAATTTGCTTACAATTGAGTCGAGTTCCGAAGCATCAACTTGCGGAGCCAGCTGATTCAGCGTGATATAAGCGGCAACAACCGAATTAGCATGTTCTTTCACGAAATTTTTGGTGTAAACCATGTTGTTATCCATCAATGCCTGATAGTCGATTCTGGCATTGTCTGCCTCTTCTGTTTTATTGTTTTGTATGGCATTGCGGTATTTATCCTGAATGGCGCCAACCTGTTTTCCAACTTTCTCCATTTCGTTCACAAACGACATGAAAATATCCTGGCTTGGCGACCCGGTGATTTTAGTTTTTGCAAGGCTATCCTTTTGCGCTTCAACGGTAATTTTTGAATTGTCGAGGAAGAATTGCGCAAAGTAATCGCGTTCATTCAGTCGCAGTACACGCAGATCAGGCGTTTCCATTTTTCCTTTGAAAGAGAATTTTCCGGCTTCAACATCAGTCGAATCGACAGTCTGGGGCATACCCTGAACAACTTTCAGGAGGTAAACCTTTCCTTTGTCGACTCCGGAAATATTTCCTTTAATCTGGAATTCGTCTTTGGCGTTTTGGCACGAATAAACGGCAAAAGCCAGCAATAACATACCGAGGATTTTTCTCATGGTTCCTTTTTTATATTGGTTAATTTTCTTTCCTGATTTGATCGTATAAATCAAGCAATTTTTTTGCTGCCAAAAAAGAGGATGTTTCTTCTTTTAAGACTTTATTTTCAAGTTCCGCCATTGCTGCTTCTATCTTTTCGTTCTGGTAGAACTGGTTGCGAAGCTGTTCGTTAATGGTTTCGTACATCCAGAAACGCGACTGCTCGTTACGCCTTTGCTGGAAATAGTTGTTTTCGCGAACTTGGACGAGATACTCGTTGATGGTTTCCCAAATTTCGCTGATACCGGTTTTTTGATAGGCTGAGCACGTTAGCACTTTCGGTTTCCATCCCGATTCGGTAGGCGGAAAAAGGTGAAGTGCATTCATGTATTGCACGCGTGCCAGGTTAGCCCGGTCAATGTTATTTCCATCGGCTTTATTGATGGTGATGGCATCGGCCATTTCCATGATGCCGCGCTTGATTCCCTGCAATTCGTCGCCAGCGCCTGCCAGCATCAGCAGCAGAAAAAAATCGACCATCGAGTGTACCGCAGTTTCGCTTTGTCCTACACCAACCGTTTCGATGAAAATATGCGAGAAACCGGCAGCTTCACAAAGAACGATGGTCTCGCGTGTTTTTCGCGCAACACCACCCAGGGAGCCTGCCGACGGGGAAGGCCGGATGTAGGCGAGTGGATCGGTCGAGAGATCCTCCATGCGGGTTTTGTCGCCTAAAATGCTTCCTTTGGTACGTTCGCTGCTTGGGTCGATGGCCAGAACTGCCAGTTTTTTTCCCTGACTGGTTAGGTGTTTGCCCATTGCTTCGATAAACGTACTTTTTCCAACTCCGGGAACTCCGGTGATTCCAATCCTGACCGAATTTCCGGCGAATGGTAAACATTTTACGATGATTTCCTGCGCAATTTCCTGGTGCTCAGGTTTCGAACTTTCTATGAGTGTGACGGCCTGGCTCAGGATGGTGATGTCTCCATTCAGGATTCCTTCAACGTATTGCGGTACGCTCAGAATTTTCTTTCGCTTGTTTTTCAGGAACCGCTTTACTGAATCTTCGTTGACCGAGGGAAGTTGCTCAACGCCCTGGTTGACATTCAATCCCGCGTATTCAGGATCGTTTTCGATGTGTGTATGCTGGTGGTCTCCAATCATGGTCGTGAATTTTACGCGAAGGTAGCGACGATTGTATAAAATATAACCACCCTGAATTGAAAACTTTCGAATTTGGAGGAAATGAAAAAGCCGGTAGATTCTACCGGCTTTCTTCTATTTTGATTTATTTCTCTGCTATGATGTTGCTCGATATTCGCAGGATTGAGGTTGGGTTCTTGGGGTCGTTTGTGATCACGGTGATCGTTTTGTTTTGGCGCCCGCTTTTGCCTGTTGAGTCGAATACTACTTTAATCGGAACACTTTCGCCTGAAGCGATGCGGTTTTTCGATGGAGAAACGGCAGTACATCCGCAGGAGCTTTTAACGTCGCGGATGAGGAGGTCCATTTTCCCGGCGTTCTTCAGGGTGAAGGTATGTTCA
Source organism: Bacteroidota bacterium (assembly GCA_023393265.1). Classification (GTDB taxonomy): domain Bacteria; phylum Bacteroidota; class Bacteroidia; order Bacteroidales; family Prolixibacteraceae; genus Aquipluma. Next base: position 5,708 of record JAEWME010000149.1, read on the forward strand.
TTTTTTGTATTTGGTTTGATGTCGCCAAAGTCGAACGAATCGGAATCATACGAAATTACAGGAGCGTTCTTCAGTTCTTCAGCCGACAGTTTCGAGAAGTCTTCTTCGAGTGTGGCGCTTACGGCAACCGAGTTGCGATAGTCGTCTTGTCCGTCGATGTTAAGGTACATGCGGTGCATCACAAATCCGTACGACTGAATTTTACCGGCGTCGAAAGTAACGACAATATATCCTTTTTGTTTAGGGGCAAGTTTTGCAGGTTTAAAAACCGCGCTGAGGTGTGGGGGAGGAGTTTTGAAGCTCAACTGCACCGGCTGATCCGAAGTATTGACAATTTCAATACTGTCTTTTTTGATCTGCTTTTCTTTCACCGAACCAAGTGCAAGGTGATTGGTCTTCGAGCGAAGCGGGCCAATCTGGTTGGGATAGTCTTCTTCGATGGTACGTGCGTGCGGAGTAACTTCTCCTGAAATTGTTAAAACCACATCCGGGTTTTCAGCATTCGAGCTAACGCGGATCGTTTTGTTGAATACACCCGGGCGATTGCGCGGATCGTAACTCACTTTGATTAATCCGCTGGCTCCGGGAGCAACAGGCTCGCGTGTCCATTCGGGCGTGGTACAACCGCAGGATGCCTGTACATTGTTCAGAATCAGCGGAACTTTACCTTCATTTTTAAAATTGAAAGCTACAGATTGAATACCAAGTTCTTCTTTGAAAGTGCCAAAATTATGCTGCATCTTTTCAAAAGTGATTTTGGCTTTGGCATCCTGTGCAAAATTAATAATTGGGAAAGCAATCAGGACTGCCAGTAGCAGTACAAAACTTTTTTTCATTTGTATTTTGTTTTAAAATGGTAATATTGGTTTTACTACTCAAAGATAAAAAATTGAACGCTTTAAAGCAGTTAACGATAAAGGCAAATCTAAAAAACCTTTTGCTGAATAGCTGTTAATTCCAATAAAGTTTTGTTAATGAGATGTTAATGGCTTCCTGAAAATATTTTTTTCAGTAGTTTCGTAGCTTATTTG
>JAEWME010000284.1 GCA_023393265.1 Bacteroidota bacterium
CTGATATGGGTGAATAAATAACGCCTGCGGTTGCAGTATTTTTCACAATCAGCGCGATGTTGACAGTAAATTCACCGTTTCGCTTAATGAATTCCTTGGTTCCGTCGAGAGGATCGACGAGCCAGAAACTTTCCCATTTTTTTCGTTCCGAATAATCCAGATGAACCCCTTCTTCGCTTAAAACAGGAAGCGCTGTTTCTTCTAAAATTTCGATGATTTGATCGTGTGCCAGTTGGTCGGCAATGGTTACGGGCGTGTGATCAGCCTTTATCTGTACCGAAAAATCGGAGAGAGAATATATTTCCCTGATTTTTATTCCGGCCAGAATGGCTGCTTCTATTGCTTTGTCAATTAGCTGAATAATTTCCATTACCAATGATTCGAAGTCAATTTTCTTTCTAAGATTTCCCTTTTTTTCGGCGTGACTTCAAAAGTAGGTAACTATACTGACTTGGCTTTAGGCTTTTATACTTATTGTGAAAAGGAGTTTGGGCAGGCGACAAAAAAGAAACTGAGCTGCTCTTCGCTAACCCAGTTTCACTATTTTATTCGAATTTTATTTCTGCCATACTTTATCCCGCTCCTGATAAATGCGCTCGATGATGTCGACTACCTTCATTCCTTCCAGCGCATTGGTGCTGATGGGCGCCTGTCCGCCGAGCGTTTCAACCACATTCTGAATGACCAGGTGATGGTTTTGGGCCGATCCTTTATACAGTCCGTAGTCGTTTGGCGGAGCGCTCGCTTCAAGCTCTGGCATCTCGTAATCTTTCACATTGCAATAAACCACCTCGTTCATATATTGCCCGGCCACTTTAATTGTGCCTTTTTCGCCGATGATCGTCAGGCTGCTTTCGAGGTTTTCGTTATAAATGGCGGTAGAGTAGTTTAGTGTGCCAATTCCTTCATTGACAAACTCGAAATTCACGATGCCAGTATCCTCAAAGTCGGTGAGCGTTTGGTGCGTGAAATCGCGGAATTGCCCGCTGATGTTTTTGATGTCGCCGAACAGCCAGTACATGATGTCGATGAAATGCGAAAACTGCGTGTAAAGTGTACCACCGTCAAGCAGTCCGTCGCCATGCCAGTTTTGGCGGGTGTAATATCTTTCGTCGCGGTTCCAGTAGCAGTTTATCTGAACATGAAATAATTTGCCGAGCAACTTCTGGTCCATCACACTTTTCAGCCAAACCGAAGGCGGAGAATAGCGGTTCTGCATTACACAGAAGACATTTTTGTTCTTTTCGAGCGATTTAAAAACTACTTTTTCTGCATCGGCCCTGCTAAGCGCCATTGGTTTCTCAACGACGACATGCAACCCTTTTTCAAGACATTTTAAGGCCATTTCGGCATGAAATCCGTTGGGCGTACAAATATTCACTACGTCGAGATTGTTTTCCTTTTCCAACAGTTCGTCGATGGAATAATAGAAAGGAATAGCCGGATCGGCAACTTTGCAATCTTCCGGTGTGCGCACGTCGCAAACGGCAGCTAATTCAGAGTGCGGATTTCGGGTGACCATTTCGGCATGTCGCTTGCCAATGTGGCCCTGGCCAATGACGGCAAATCGTATTTTTTTTTCAGAAGTCATTTTCTTGTATGTTATGATTGTTTTGATACTTTCCCGTTTTCAAGCTTGTAGCGCTCCTTGCTTTCAGGACAAACAGCAAACCCGCTTTCATCAAATTTCAGCTTGTGTCCGTATTCGCTCATCCATCCGGTTTGTCTTGCCGGGTTTCCGACGAACAATGCGTATGCCGGAACATCTTTGGTAACTACGGCTCCCGCTCCGATAAAAGCAAATTCGCCAAGTGTGATGCCACAAACAATGGTGGCGTTTGCACCAATGGTTGCCCCCTTTTTTACCAATGTTGGTTTGTATTCATTTTTCCTGATAATTGCGCTCCTTGGGTTGATAACATTGGTGAAAACACACGAAGGTCCCAGAAAGACATCATCTTCGCAAATTACCCCGGTATATACCGAAACGTTATTCTGAATTTTGACCCGGTTGCCAATTTTCACTTCAGGAGAAATAACCACATTTTGTCCGATGGAACAGTTGTTCCCGATAACACAATTGCTCATGATGTGCGAAAAATGCCAGATGCGGGTTCCCTCGCCAATGGTACAACCTTCGTCTACGATGGCGGTTTCGTGGGCTTTGTATGATGTTTCCATTAATTGAAAAATTGGCGAATGGCTGAAGTAATGTATGTCAGTTGTTCTTCATCCAGTTCGGTGTGCATGGGCAAAGATAACACTTGTCGCGACAGTTTTTCGGAAACCGGAAAATCACCTTCGCGATACCCCAAAAACTGATATGCTTCCTGAATGTGCAATGGGTGAGGATAGTATATCATACTGGGAATTCCTTTCTCCTGAAGAAATTTTTGAAGTTCATTCCTTTTTTTAGGAACCTGAAGCGTATACTGGTGAAACGTATGTGTACTGTATTTAGCACGCTGGGGAAGAATAATGCCGTCAATACCCAAAAGTGCTTTGTCGTAAAATGCTGCTGCGTTTTGCCGGGCCTGTATATATTCGTCGAGGTATTTTAGTTTCACATCGAGAATGGCAGCCTGTATAGCATCCAACCGGGAATTGACACCAATTTGCTGGTAATAGTATCGCTGTCCCATGCCATGATTGGCGACAGAACGCATCGACTGAGCCAGCTCGTCAGAATTAGTATACAAGGCCCCTCCATCGCCGAAAGCGCCGAGGTTTTTGGTCGGGAAGAAAGAGTTACAGGCGATGTCACCCAGTGTTCCGGCTTTTACCTTCGTGCCGTCGCTAAAAATATAGTCGGTTCCCAACGCCTGGCAGGCATCTTCGATAATATAGAGGTTGTGCTCTTTGGCAAGTTGAAGCAACGGTTCCATATTTGCACACTGACCAAACAAATGAACCGGCACAATGGCTTTCGTGCGTGGGGTTATGCAATTCTTTACCAACTCCGGATCAATATTGAAAGTAAAGGGATCTACATCAGCTAAAACGGGCTTTAGTTTGAGAAGGACGAGGACTTCGAGTGTGGCCACGAATGTAAACGGCGTTGTAATCACTTCGTCACCTTCTTTCAGGTTGAGGGCCATCATGGCAATTTGCAACGCATCGGTGCCGTTACCGCATGAAATAACATGTCCGGTATTCAGGTATTTTTTCAGATTCTCCTCGAATTCCAGCACTTTTCCGCCTTTCACGAAAACGGATGATTGAATGACTTGCTGTATTTGGGAATCGACCTCTTTTTTTATCTTAGCATACTGACTAACCAGGTCAACCATTTGAATATTCATAAGCAATACAATGGATTTAGTGAAACATGTAATCGTGTGTTCTCATAAAAAAGTACTTTCGATAAGCGAATATCCTGTTTTGCAAAAATAGGAATTGTTTGCAGCCGGAAAACGTTCTTTTTATCAGAATATTTTGGATTTGCAAAAAATTTAAACCGATAGATTGAACTGATTATTATAGTAATGTCTTTAATTTTAGTCTGTTGTAATTTTTTTAAAAAATATTTTCTGATTGTATTGAATTTTAAGGATGAAAGATATATTTTTGCAACCGCTTTTGAAAAACAAAAGCACGCAAGGATGACTCAGTAGCTCAGCTGGTAGAGCACATCCCTTTTAAGGATGGGGTCCTGGGTCCGAGTCCCAGCTGGGTCACTTTAAGAGAAGCCGAAAGGCGACAAAAAACTGTCAAAGCCTCACAATATCAATATTGTGAGGCTTTTTTATTTAATTTCTGTCTGCTGTAGAAAGTCAAAAAAAGGACCCAAAATGACACCGTTCAGTGTCCAGGTCGTACCCCCTTTTTGAAATTTAAAAAAGGGGTACGAATTGTCCAAAGTTGACACCTTTCTGTCGCATATTGTCGTGCCTGCAATTATCTCACTATCAGTTGCTAAAATTAGTTTTGAAACGTAAAAAAGTGAGACTATGAAACAAGAAAAAAGTACTTTGAATGTGTTGTTTTTCCTCAAGTTGGATAAGGTTAAAAAGAATGGTTTAGTGCCTATTCACGCACGAATTACCATTGATGGTAAACTTACCCAGTTTTATACCAAGCTGGATATTGAGGAAAAGAAATGGAAATCAGGCCGACCAATCGGAAAATCGGCAGAAGCCAATGCCATCAATTCTACAATTAATGAGATTCGTGCCAGAATCCATACGCTTTATCACGAAATGCAACAACGCGATGGTTATGTAACTGCAGAAAAGGTGAAGAATGCGTTTTTAGGTAAGGGCGAAAAAACAATTATTGCCTTCTTCGAGGAGCACAATCAGCAATTTAGCCTAAAGGTCGGAAATAGCATATCAACCCACAAAACTTATACCCGTTATGAGCTTACCAAAAGCAGGTTGATCGAATTTATGAAGGAGAAATATAAGGTTTCAGATATGCCTATTCGGGAAATGAATGCGGTGTTCATTGAAAACTTCTATCTGCATATCCGGAATAATTTTGATTGTTCGCATAATACCGCGATGAAATTTATTCAACGCTTTCGCACGATTGTCATTTATGCCAAAAATTCTGGGTTGATAAGCATTGACCCATTTTCGAATTACAAATTGAAGTATGATCGTGTAGAAAGGGGGTACCTGAACCAGGAAGAAATTGACCGGATTTATGCCAAGCGATTTGCATCTCAACGACTGGAACAGGTGCGTGATATGTTTGTTTTCAGTTGCTACACCGGCTTGTCATATATTGACATCTGCGGTTTGATGCCTGAAAATATCCGTACCATGTTTGACGGGAATTTGTGGATTGTGATGAAACGCCATAAAACCAATGTGGCATCAAATATACGCTTGCTGGATATTCCCAAAGCAATTCTGAAAAAATATGAAGGGAAGTTGCCC
>JAEWME010000320.1 GCA_023393265.1 Bacteroidota bacterium
CCCACAAAAATTTTCCGCCCATCGAGGTGATTCGTTCCGGCAAATGGTCAACGCCCAGTACCCACATGCAAAGGTCGGTCTCGTGAATGCCCTGGTTGCCCACATCTCCATTCCCGTAATTCCAGTGCCAGTGCCAGTTGTAGTGCACCAGATTTCGGCTGAACGGCCGCATAGGAGCCGGGCCGCACCACAAATCGTAATTCAAACCTTCGGGAACTGCCGAAATGCCTTTGTTGCCAATGTCGGGCCGCCAGCGATACACCAAACCACGCGACATATAAACGCGCCCGATTAATCCGTCCTGAAGGTGCTGAATCGCCTCCCGAATAGCCACCGAGCTGCGAAGCTGCACCCCGTGCTGAACAATGCGGTTGTATTTATAAGCAGCTTCAATCATTTTGCGGCCTTCGTAAATATTGTGCGTGGCCGGTTTTTCCACATACACGTCTTTGCCCGCCTGACAAGCCCAGATGGTCTGCAACGCATGCCAGTGATTCGGTGTGGCCAGCGTAACCGCATCAACTGTTTTATCGTCGTATATTCTCCTGAAATCCTGTTCAATTGCGACTTTTTTGCCGTATTTTTTTTCAAATTCCGCAGCTCTCTCCTGAAGGATGACCAAATCAGGATCGCAAAGACAGACGACCTCAACATTCGATTTGTCGCCAAGTCCCATCACTTCTTCAATGTGGTTCTTTCCGCGTCCGTTGATGCCCAGCACGGCAACACGAATACGGTCGTTAGCACCCTTTGCTCCCGCCGGAAGAATGATCGGCTTTTTATCGGCATTTTTGGCCATTGCCGGGGCAACAGTCATCGCCAAAGCGCCAGTGGCCGCGGTTTTCAAAAAATATCTTCTCGAATTTTTTCCTTCGTTTTCCATGGATTATGTTTTGGTTGGTTATTTAAAATCTGTCGACAGTTTATTCAGTTCGGCATCGGTGAGGTCTCCGCCAATTACGATTTTATGTTTGAAGGTGATGCTTTCTCCTTTTTTCAGAATCACTTTTACGGGCTCAGCATTTTTATCGAACATCCTTCCACCCAAATTATTGGTGGCAAAAAGTCCATATCCACGGGCATGTGACCAGGCCGGATAGTTCAGGTTATTTTTATTATCGAGGATGGCAATGGTGATTATTTCGCTGTCTTTATCGGCACGCAGCGCAACCCAGGGCGAGCGTTTTCCCCACACATCGCCACCAACCACGCCATTGGCATTGCGGTAAACACCATTCACACCGTCGCTATTCATCATCGGAACTTTGGTCACATTGCCGTTCGCATCGAGGTATTCTTCCGGTTTTTGGGTGGCATCTTCAAACATGCGGTCGAGACGCAGACCAATCAGTCCTTCCTTATTTTCATCAAAAATGCCCTCTTTTACAGCAGTTAATTTTGTGATCCGTTCGATGGTTCTCAGATTACCAATGCCTTCGAAAACGTAAGTGGTTTCTTCATTCAGTAAAACTTCGCCACTGTAGTCGACCCACTCAGATGCTACTTTCAATTCACCTTTCTCCGGATTTTCGGACACAATCTTTTTAAACCGGATACTTCCGTATTTGGGTTTGTCTTCCGGTTTGATAGCGAATGAGTTGTTCCAGAAATCGAGTCCGTTCACACTGCCAAAGTTAAACCAAAGGCCTACATGGTGCGGGTGATCGGTACGCTCGAAAGGCCGCGGGTCGAGCGGATATCCGCGGGTTATAAACTTTCTGGAGGCAGTCATGATCGGGTAAAGCGACTGCTTTTCCATGTTATCCGGATAAATAAATGCAGTGAAAAAATGATTGCTGATTAGTACTTCAACTTTCTTTTTAGCTTCATCATTCCTGAATTCCACTTTTTCTTTGGAGTTGGAAAAAGCAGTTGAAATGACAAACAAAACGGCGCAGGCCGCCAAACAGATTTTTTTCATAGGTCAGGGTTTAAGAATCGGCTTAAAAGTTAAGAACGAATTGTGGAAAAACGAAATTTTACAAGCCTTGTTTGTTGCTCATTTCAAACCAGTAAAAACAAAAAAAGGGACACAGCTTCCTGCGTCCCTTCATTCAAAAAAGTGTTTTCTCTATTAGCCCGGAATTTCCATGACCAATATCTTCGATTGTTTATTTGCTGTCATGGCAATGCTGCTGTCAATTGCTTCTATGCCTAACCCATCGCGAGCGTTGAGCGTTTCCCCTCCAACCGTTATTTCTCCTGAAATCAGGAAAATATAAACGACACTTGCCGGATCTTTTGGCTCATATTTCGTTTCAGAACCTGCTTCAAATTCGCCGATCGAAAACCAGGCTTTCTGGTGAACCCACAAGGAATCGTCAGCGCCGTCGGGCGAGACTACCAGACACCATTGGTTATTCATCTTTTCCTCCGGAAAACGTGCCTGACCATAGCGCGGTGTTACATTTTTCTTATCCGGAAATACCCAGATTTGAAGTAAACTGGCTTCATTTTCAGCCGAATGATTAAATTCTGAATGCTGAATACCTGTTCCGGCCGACATCACCTGAACTTCGCCGGGACGAATCACCGATCCGTTTCCCATGCTGTCGCGGTGCTCCAGCTCGCCCGACAAAACGATGGTTATTATTTCCATGTTGTCGTGCGGGTGCGTGCCAAAACCCATTCCGGCCTGAATGGTATCGTCGTTCAGGACACGCAGCGCGCCAAAGTGCATCCGGTCGGGGTTGTAATAACCGGCAAAACTAAAGGTATGCCATGTTTCGAGCCATCCGTGGTTTGCATGTCCCCGGCATCCTGCTTTGTGAACTGTTGTTTTCATGATAAATCCTTTCTTTCAAGTTTGGAGTGCGGGTTTTTCCTCAGGTTTCGCACCACCGAAACTTCCAGTAGCTTACCCGCTTATTCGTTTGTTACAAGGCTGAAATCGAGCGTAAATTCGTCGTAAATAACTTTATCGCCCAG
>JAEWME010000336.1 GCA_023393265.1 Bacteroidota bacterium
ACTATATACCTATGGCCCCATTCACAGCAGTATCTTTTTTGATTCTTTCTGTTGTTTCGTTGTCGTTTTCTCCTGAAAACAAAAAGACAGTGGTTATAAGGATACTCCTGATCATTCATTCGCTTGTTATGCTTACAATTTTGGCGGATTCATTTTTCGGGTATCAAATTGATATTGAAAGCCATCTGAGTAAAACGGAGCTTACATTTAATGACATGGTAATCGGTCGAATGTCGCCGCTAACTATCATTCTGTTTCTCATTTCGCTGGCAACACTTATTTCCCACACAACCAACAAAAAAAAAGCCAGGCAACTGAGTGTTTATTTTTGCACATTCGGTGCAATCATTTCATTCATTCTCGATTTGGGCTATCTGTACAATGCACCACTTTTCTATCATGTTAACATTATTCCGCCGGCGCTGAATACTGCCATTTCATTTAGTCTGCTTTTTGGTGGTATGCTGGCCAAACTAGGCACCCATGAAAAACCACTCTCGTGGTTCAGCGGCGAATCTGTCAGAGCCAGGATGATGAGAAATTTCACGCCATTGACATTACTAATCGTTGTTCTATCCGGATGGCTCAATACTCTGATTTTTACTTTCTACAACGATCACGTATTCATATCGGCCGTTATCACACTTCTTTCACTTGCAGCATTAAGCATCATTGTATTCAGGATTTCTGACCGGATAGGCAGTGAAATTGATCAGGCGTCGGCATCACGCGAAAAAGCTGAAAAAAATCTGAGAGAAAGTGAGTTGCATTTCCGGACAATGGCTAATTCAGGACAAGCACTAATCTGGACTTCGGGAACCGATAAAAAATGCGACTATTTCAACGATCCCTGGCTGAATTTCACTGGCCGGAAACTAGAGCTGGAATTAGGCGATGGCTGGCTCGAAGGTGTTTATCCTGACGATCTGCAAAGATGCCTCGATGTTTACTCAACAGCTTTCGATAACCAGGAAAAATTCAACATGGAATACCGGCTTCGTTTTAATGACGGCACCTACAGATGGATTCACGACAGTGGCTCTCCCAGATACAATACCAATGGTGAATTTATTGGTTATGTTGGCCATTGTCTCGATATAAATGACCTGCGGACAACCGAAGAAAAAATCAAAGAACGGGAAGAAAAGTATCGTTTGATTTCATCTATATCTACAGATTATACTTTCTCAACAAAAATTAACCCTGATGGATCGTATTATCTCGACTGGATCGCAGGAGCACTCGAATCGATTTCGGGATATACGCTTGAAGAATATGAGGCCCGCGGTGGATGGAGGTCGATCATCCATCCGGACGATCGGACCATTGATACCAGAGATTTTGCCCGGCTGTGTAAAAATCAAAACATTGAAAGTGAGCTCCGGACGATCAATAAAAAAGGAGAAATCGTTTGGGTTCAGGTTTATGCCCACCCAATATGGGATAAAGAAAAAAATTGCCTTTCAGGAATTTACGGCTCAGTAAAAAATATTAATGACCGAAAACTTGCGGAGGCCAAACTCATAGCGTCAGAAACTCAGTTCAGGGAGCTGATGGAAAAAATAAACCTTGTCGCTGTGATTATTAATACAAACGGAATTATCACTTTTTGCAACGACTATTTACTAAAACTTTCAGGATACCGGAGAGACGAGCTATTGGGAAAAAATTGGTTCGACACAATGTTACCGAAAAGCAAAATCAGGATTAGAGAAATTTTGGAAGAAGGCGTGAAAAACGGGGAAATGCCTTTACGTTTCAAAAATGCGATTATCACGAAAGATAACAGACTACTCGACATTGCGTGGAGTAATGTAATCAGGCGAAATGACAAAGGCGAAATCACAGGTGTATCTGCTATTGGCGAAGACATTACGGAACAAAAGCTGGCCGAACAAAAAATCAGGACACTGAATATTGAATTGGAGAAAAAAGTACTCGAACGAACCTACGAACTTGAAAATAAAAATGCAGAGCTGACCAGAATGAACAAACTGTTTGTAGGACGCGAATTGCGAATGATTGAACTTAAAAACGAGATAAAAGAATTAAGCGATAAACTGGAAAATTGTCAACATATAAACAAAGCCAACTAACCTCACATACCAAAAAAGCTGAATAACTTATGAAAATTGAGGAAACAACAAATTCTTTGCTTCTCAATATATTGGACGGAATTTTGAGACGAGCCGACAATCTGAATGAACTGGGACAATACCTTACATCTCAAGTATACAAGCTGATCGAATGCCAACAGATTGCGCTTATCCTTCACGACAAAGAAAACAATAAACCTATCCACTCAATTTTAAGTGTTTATCCCGATAATAAACAAACGGATAATACTTCTGAGTTTTGGCAAAAACTTGCTGTACTTAGCCATGAATTTCATAATCTAACAGTTATTGAGCACAAAGCAGATGGTACAAAAACTGAAAAGTACTTATTTGAATTCGGGGGAAGTCATTCAATTCTCATTCCGCTTGAAAACTTAAGAAAAAGAGTCGGACTACTCTGTATAATAAACATGGTTCGTCCGGCCGATCTGAAAGTAAACCAGGAACAACTAAATTTTCTTTCGGGAATCCTTGCAACGGTAATCCGGAATACTTTATTCACACAAAATCTTGAAGCGCTAGTTGAGGAAAGAAACATCGAGCTTTCGATGAACGAAATGCGATTTAGGAAGATAATCGAACAGGCAACCGATGCAATGTGTATTTCCGATTTGGACGGAAATATTATTGATGTAAATAAGCGCATGTGCGAAAGCCTCGGATATACTGAACATGAACTACTAAAGATGAAAGTATCCGACGTAGATGCCCTCTTCATTGATAAAGAGAAAATCAAAGAATCATTTAGGAAGATGGAGCTAAACGAAACAACCACTTTTGAGACGGTTCACCGCACCAAAGATGGAAGAACTTTTCCTGTAGAAATAAAATCAGGAAAAATTGAATTAAACAACAAGCATTACATCATTGGATTTATCCGCGACATTACCGAAAGAAAACTGAATGAACAAAAAATTATTGAAGTGAGTCGCCATTATCAGGCGCTGATTGAAAAAGCACCCGACGGAATTGTTCTGATTGATATTGAAGGAAGGTTCAAATATGTTAGTCCATCTTCGTTGCGTATTTTTGGTTATACAGAGGAAGACGTTGCCGGGAAACACCCGTCGGATTTAACCCATCCGGACGATTTGCCCATGGTATTGCAATTGCTAAATGCACTCATCCAGAACCCGGTAATCGTCCCAACCATTCAATACCGTTTTGCTTCGCGAAATGGGAATTGGATTTGGGTTGAAAGTACTTTTACGAACCAGCTTGCTGATCCCAGCGTGCAAGCTATCGTAATTAATTTCAGAGATATAACCGACAGAAAAAATACTGATGAACAAATAAAAAGACTAAATGAAGAACTGGAAAAGAAAGTAAATGAGCGCACAATTGAACTGGAAATAAGCAAAAAAGAGCTACTCGAAAACGAAGCTGCACTTTTGAACCTGGTTGAAGATTTGAATCTGAAAACAGACGAATTACAAAAGAGTGCACAACAGCTTGAAGCAGCCAATAAAGAACTCGAAGCTTTTAGTTACACCGTATCGCATGACCTGAGGGCACCATTACGCGCAATTTCAGGATTTGTGCGCATCCTGCTGGAAGACTACGATGAAATGCTGGATTCTGAAGGGAAAAGAATATGCAACATCATCAATAACAATGCAATGCGAATGGGACAATTGATTGATGATTTGTTGTCTTTTTCAAGGTTGATCAGGAGCGAACTTCACAACTCGAAGATCGACATGAACCAGGTTGTCGCCGAAATCTTGGCCGACCTTGTCAATTCTCAGGGCTTTGATGGAAAAATTGTCTCTGTCAATCAACTTCCGGCAGCCAAAGGCGACACGAACATGATTAAGCAGGTTTGGACTAATCTGATTTCTAATGCAATAAAATACTCATCAAAAAAAGATAATCCTGAAATAGAGATCAATTCGTACAGAGATGACTATCAGGTTATTTATACCATCAAAGACAATGGCGTTGGTTTCAACATGGAATATTCGCACAAATTGTTTGGCGTTTTCCAGAGGCTCCATTCCAATGCCGAATTTGAGGGAACCGGAGTTGGGCTGGCAATTGTGCAGCGAATTGTAAACAGGCATGGCGGGAAAATATGGGCTGAGAGTGAGCCATACAAAGGGGCAACCTTCTTTTTTTCGCTTCCAGAATGAAACAGTTTTCTTAATGCAGAAACATCATCGATTATTAATCAGATTATTACTGTATATTTAGTGATCGAAAGTATAAACTAACTTATGATGGCAGACTACAAAATGATTGATATTCTCCTGGTGGAAGACAATCCGCATGACGCGGAGTTGACGCTAAGAGCTTTCAGAAAATATAATTTGGCAAGCAAAGTTTTTGTTGTAGAAGATGGAGCCGCAGCCTTGGATTTTCTGTTTTGTAGGGGACAATATGAAGACCGCAGCTTTGAAAATCCACCTAAAGTGATTCTGCTCGACCTGAAGCTACCCAAAGTTAACGGGCTGGAAGTGCTTCAGGAATTAAAGTCGCACCCGGTAACAAAAACCTTTCCGGTTGTAATGGTCACATCATCCAGAGAAGACCGTGACATTAAAAGAGCATACGAATTGGGCGTGAATAGTTATCTTGTGAAACCAATGAATTTTGAAGAATTTTTTCTCGCCATGTTTGAAGCCGGACATTATTGGACAAATCGGAATCAAGCCACCATGAGCTAATCTGCTACAAACCCAGAATAAATGGAAGAAATGTATAAAATTTTGCTGGTTGAAGACGAACTTCAGGATGCTGAATTAAACATCCGGGAGATCCGAAAAGTGCTATCGAACAGCAAATTCGAAATGACCGAGGACAAACCGGAGTACTTAAACCTTTTAGAGACTTTTATTCCTGATATCATCATTTCTGATTTCAACATGCCGACATTCGATGGCTTGTCTGCATTAAGAATTGCACAGGAAGTTTGTCCGCTCACCCCTTTCATTATGGTTACCGGATCGATTAATGAAGACACAGCCGTTGAATGTATGAAAGCGGGTGCAACTGATTATGTCTTGAAAGATAATCTGAAACGATTGGGCGCTGCCGTAATGAGTGCACTGGAGCAAAAAAAAATAAAACTGGAGCGGGCGCAAGCTATTGAGTCAATTAAAATCAGTGAAGCAAAATATAGATTCATGTTCGATAACAATCCTCAACCGATGTGGATTTTCGACATAGAAACACTTGATTTTCTTGAAGTAAACGAAGCAGCTGTTAAACACTATGGCTATTCATCAGAAGAATTTCTTTCGATGAAGCTGTCAGATATCTGGGCCATCAGCCCAGTCGCGAAAGACAATACAGAAACAGCTCAAAAGCTCCCGGTTCTAAGCCAATCGGCAGAAAGAATTCATAAAAAGAAAAATGGGGACCAAATACATGTAGAAATCATCTCTCATGCAATCATTTTCAACGAGCGAAATGCCAGGCATGTTTTGATTAAAGACATAACCCAGCGAAAAGTTGCTGAGGAAAAATTGCTCAACGAAAGAAAACTCTTGCGAACACTCATAGACAATCTGCCGGTTACAATTTACATTAAAGATGAAGAATGCAGAAAGACTATTGCAAACCGGGCCGATCTCGACATTATAGGCGTTGAGTCGGAAGATGAGATTGTAGGAAAAACAGACCTCGAAGTATACAACAATGAAACCGGTGCACGTGGATATCTTGACGACAAATCGGTAATAGAAACCGGGATCCCTGTTCTCAACCGCGAAGAAGATTTTACTGATCAGAATGGTAATTTACGGTGGTTGCTTACCTCAAAAATTCCTTTAACAGACGAACATGGGAAGATTGTTGGCCTGGTGGGCATTGGCCGCGATATCACTGAACAAAAAATTGCACAGGCGCAAATACTGAAGCTCTCCAAAGGAATTGATCAAAGTCCTATTTCGATAGAAATCACGGATACCAATGGTGTTATCGAATATGTAAATCCAAAATATTGTGAAATTACAGGTTATGATTCCAATGAAGTAATCGGACAAGATATAAGTATTCTGAAAACAGGATTAATGTCAAATGTAACATTCTCCGAATTGTGGGATACCATCGAAAAAGGGAAAGTTTGGAGCGGAGAAATACAAAACCGGAAAAAAGATGGATCGCTATACTGGGAATCAGCAACAATTACAGGAATAAAAAATGAAAAAGGAATCATTACCAACTATATTGCGCTACTGGAGGATGTTACCGAACGGAAGAAGATGCAGGTTGAACTGGTAGAAGCCAAAGAAAAAGCAGAAGAAAGCGACCGGCTAAAATCCGCATTTCTTGCGAATATGTCGCACGAAATCAGAACACCGCTAAATAGTATCATCGGTTTTTCCGAATTACTCGGAGATCCGGATTTTGATCAGGAGCAAAAAGATGAATTCATCAAAACAATCGTTGAAAACGGGAATAGCCTCCTACTCATTATCAGCGACATCATGGATTTTTCGATGCTTGAAGCTGGTCAACTTCGTACAAAGCCAGAAAGTATTTCGGCGAGCGAACTCATTGAGGAAGTCTTTAACGATTTTGCCGGTCGTGCACGCATTAAAAATCTCGAGTTTAAAATCTCAGAAACAAGCGACAACGTGGAAATTATTTTTGAAAGTGACAGATACAGGATCAGGCAAATTTTCAGTAATCTGATTAGCAACTCAATCAAATTCACGGAAAAAGGCGGTATCGAGATAGGATATCAGCGGCAAGGCGACTTTATTCTTTTCAATGTAAAAGACACAGGAATTGGCATTGCGAAGGAACATTTTCAATCCATTTTTGAAAGGTTCAGGCAAGTTGACACGGCTAAAACAAGAAAATATGGGGGTAACGGGCTTGGACTGGCCATTTCAAAAAACTTAGCCGAACTATTGGGCGGAAAAATATGGCTGGAATCTCAGATATGCGAATATTCAAACTTCTTTTTCACCATTCCAATTGAATGGCAACGGGAAAATTAGCCGATTACCTTCTTCGCTTACCTTTGATAAAAACGAACAAAATCACCAAAAGAAGAACACCAATCAGTATTCCGTAAAATAATAAGTCGCTTTGCCGTTTTACCGGTTCGTCATTTGACATAGAATTAACAGTTGCAATTGGTTGAGCGGTCGCCGAAGTATAACCATCGAACCAACCAGCCAGCTCCACCCTACCTTCCAGACTATTTTCTACATCATCAGGTAACTGCGAGAAAAAATCAATCCCAGTTTGTGCCTCCACTTCATCGGGCGATACAGCAAAATCACTAAGTGGCCTGTTACTTCCGGCATTGGGCAATAAAAAGGCAATCATTTCAGGGCGGGAGCTCTCATCATAAATTACTTTGTAGAAATATCCGGGAACAGTAACTCCCTCTTCACCAATTTTGCCTTTTATATCTCTAAAAACTGGACCAGTAGCCACAAAAACCCGGTGTTTCGTTTTAGCCCACTCACGTACTTTCGTCTCCAACTCTTTCCAAATGCCCCGATTAAATTCGGGTGTTTGCGGCGAAATATTCGACATAAAAAAGCTCTCTTCCATTGCTACCGGATTGAAACCCATGTCTCCCGCAGGACAAAGATGTCCGCGATCGTAGCCACTTTTTGTATAATCTGAAGTTTTTGCCGAGCCAGTTCTTACAAGCTTATCAATTTTAAACTTGTTTGTTCGCTCCTCTCCCGAATTCATGACCATACTGTCTGTTAACACATAGTAAACCCATTCAGCCTGCTCATTCGATTCATTATAAGAAAGCGTGTAAAATGTATGTTTAACCAGTTCCGCAGTCGGCGTTGGTAAATAATCAGTTGATGCAGCGATTGAGAAAAATGAAAACGCCAGAAAAAGAGTATTAATGAAATATTTCACGACACTGGTTTTTATAGATTTTGAGAAGCAAATTAAGCCATTCCTGAAAACTAAATTTACTTTTGCGAAAAAAAAAAGAATGGATCAGCAAAAGCAATTTACCGAAAACGACCGGATCTTTTATGCCGACGGCTACAGACTTGCACAAACCGCCATTACTGGAGGTTTAACAACCGCTCGCTTATTTTCGGCCATTGAAAAATTGTATGAAGCAATTGATTCACTCAACGATGCAATTATCTCCTATTCCGAAAAGCAAAAGGTCAGTATTGCCTGTCATAAAGGGTGTGAGTGGTGCTGCCATCAGGCTGTTTTTGCCAACTCTTACGAATTGCATTATCTCTCCGAGAAAATGAGAGAAAGTTTCAGTCCTGACGAGTTATTGGTGATTCATCAAAAATGCAGGGAAAAGCAAGCTGTTACCTCGAAGTTGGCCGAAGAAGCTGTACTAAAGTACAAATCGCCCTGCCCTTTGTTAAAAGACGGCTCTTGCAGTAAATACTCCGCACGCCCAATGGCTTGCCGAATTTATCTCTCCTACAAACTCGAAAGCTGTCTCGAATTTTACCGCAATCCTGACAACGACGCCAATTATCCGGCATTACTTGAATTCCCGCTTCGCGCCGGACAAATGATGAACGAAGGATTTCGGGCTGCACTGAAAGAAAGCGGACTTGAAACGGCCGAATTCAGGATTGAAGAAGGCCTGTCAATCGTTTTAGCAAATCGCCCTCCCGATATTGAATAACACACTGGAACACAACATAGCAGAAGAATCGCAGTAAAAAAAATTGTTGATAACCGCAAAAAATATCTAAAGAAGACACATAACAAATACATAACCAAACAATTAACTCCGAAAGAATCAGAATAACAATTGTTAATAACTCAGGATGGTAAGTAGTTGATTTAAACCGAAGTAATTGTTCGTTTTTTTATTCCTGATTGTATTAATTTTATATCATCAGACGAGCGATAAAAAGCTGCTTTGACTTAATGGAAAAGGGATAGGGTACTTAGGTGGACCGGAAACCTGATCGCAGGAATCTTCGGATTCTCATTCAGAAAAAGCTGAAGTTGGGGTCAAATATTTAATAGGAGATCCATTGACCAGTTTGATGTTCGTAACACGTTCATTAAAGTGTTAGTTCGCAAAATGCAGGAGGCAAGTCGAAGCTCCGTTTTCGAAAGGCCCGACTGGAAGTGACGCATCCGAAAGGATGCAGGTAGCTTTCGCCAACCGATAGAACCATAAAAGGTAGGACGGTAACAATGGCGCATTTTATGACAACTTCGTTCAGGAAGGTAATTCTTCGGGAAAGCCGAATGAGCAGCATGAATGTCGGGTTGTAACAGGCACGACAGGACAGCCAAAGGCTGGGAAAAATGGTTGAAGAAACCGGATGAAACAGCCAGCTATAATAACCGTAGTCTGGCACTTGGGAAAGCCTTCGGGTCGACCGTAAAGTGAATGGGAACTCTCCGTTAAAGGAAAGTTCCCATTCGTGTTTTTGGCGTCCGGCTTTTGGCATTTTCGGCGTTTTTTTCGTATTTTATTTTACTACTTTTGTCGCAACGAAAAAAACCGGACGTGAAAAAGGATAACATCGAACAAATCTTCAGTAAATTTTCCGAGCTCAACGTATTGGTCATTGGCGACGCCATGGTCGATAGCTACCTATGGGGCAAGATCGACCGCATTTCGCCAGAAGCGCCGATACCGATTGTTACGGTCATCAAGCAGGAAAACCGGCTGGGAGGTGCAGGAAATGTCTCAAGAAATATCCAGACACTTGGAGCAAATCCGGTTTTGGTAGCAGTAATAGGCACCGACGAAAAAGGCAGAAACTTTCAGGAATTACTGAGCGAGAACGGGTTGACAGACGAAGGTATTTTCGTTGACGAAACCCGGATGACAACAGTGAAAACCCGTATCATTAGCGGTGGCCAGCAAATCTCCAGAGTCGATCAGGAAGTGTCAACCCCGATCAGTGCCGAATTTGAAGAAAGGGTCTTTTCAAGAATCCGGAAAATTGTTGAAGAGAAAGAAATTCATATCATCATTTTTGTTGACTACGACAAAGGGCTTATCACTGCCGGACTGATCAAAAATGTAATCGCTCTTGCTAAAGAACGAAACATTCTGACGGTTGCCGATCCTAAGGCCAGAAATTTCAATAATTATCAGCACGTTGATCTGTTCAAGCCAAATTTTAAGGAATTCAAGGATGGACTGAAACTTCAGGTCGAAAAAAGCGACATGGAAGAAATGAGAGCGGTTGCCAAAAAATTTAAAGCAGAAAATCACATCGGTCTACTATTTATCACCCTTTCAGAACTTGGGGTTTTCCTCACAAACGGCATCCAGCAAAACTATTACCCAGCCGAAGTGCGTGACATTGCCGATGTTTCGGGCGCAGGCGACACAGTGGTTGCCACGGCTAGCCTTTGTTTGGCAGCAAAATTGCCCATTCCGTTTATGGCGCAGTTATCAAACCTGGCTGGCGGTTTGGTTTGCGAAAAGCTCGGCGTGGTTCCAATCGACCCGGAGCTACTGAAAAAAGAAGCGAAAAAGATACAGATAGTCTGATTTTCGCCTTCACCTGCAATTCCTGATTAAGTTTTTCGTTTTACCAGGAAAAGGAATCATGAAGTATACAGGAAAGCAACCCAAATGGCAAAATTGGACAAAACGAACTCAACAAACTAACAATCAAAACAATACACATTTATTAAGTTTAATTAATAAATAAGTTTTACCTGATCTGCATTTAAATATTAACTTTGGAAGGTTACAAATTAGTTGTTTTTGTATGGGAAAAGTAATTGCGCTTGCTAATCAAAAAGGGGGAGTCGGAAAAACTACAACTGCCATAAACCTGGCGGCCAGCCTTGCTGTGCTGGAATACAAGGTGCTGATCATTGACGCTGATCCTCAGGCCAATGCCACATCAGGAGTGGGATTTGATGTAAAAAATGTAAAAACAAGCATATACGAATGTATCATCGATGAACTTGATCCGAGAAAAATCATTTTAAATACAGAAATACCCGGACTTGACCTGATTCCGTCGCACATCGATTTGGTGGGTGCGGAAATCGAAATGCTTAACCTGCCTAACCGGGAAAAAGTACTTCGCTACGTGATCGAAAAAATAAAAGACGACTACGACTTCATCCTGATAGACTGCTCCCCGTCGCTGGGGCTGATTACTGTAAACGCGCTTACAGCAGCCGACTCAGTAATTATTCCTGTGCAATGCGAGTATTTTGCGCTCGAAGGTTTGGGCAAGCTGCTGAATACGATCAAAATTATTCAGACAAAGTTGCACCCGGAACTGGAAATAGAAGGTTTTCTCCTGACCATGTTCGATTCGAGATTAAATTTATCGAATCAGGTTCAGGAAGAAGTAAAAAAGCATTTTCAGGAAATGGTATTCGAAACCGTTATTCAGCGAAACATCAAATTAAGCGAGGCTCCAAGTTACGGACAGCCAGCTATTTTGTACGATGCGGCCTCTAAAGGTGCGGCCAGCTATATGAATCTCGCAAGAGAACTTTTGCAGAATAATAATATGACGAAGCTTAAAAATTCAGAAAAAATTATAGAATAAGACCAATTTGTTATGGCAAAAAAGAATGTTTTGGGAAGAGGTTTGGGTGCGCTGATCGAAGGAGCCAACGACGCAACTCCTGCGGCAGAGCAAAGTTCGGCAATCAACGAAATAGATATTTCGAAGATTGTTGCAAATCCCTATCAGCCAAGAACCAAATTCGATGAAGATGCGCTGAATGAACTGGCAGCATCAATCAAAGAATTAGGTATCATTCAACCGGTTACACTCCGGAAAGTCGATGATGATCATTACCAGATAATTGCCGGAGAAAGAAGATTCCGGGCTTCGAAGCTGGCAGGATTGACTACCATTCCGGCGTATGTACGCACTGCCGACGATGAAGGAATGCTGGAAATGGCGCTGGTTGAGAACATTCAGCGAGAAGATCTCGATGCAATCGAAATTGCACTTAGTTACCAGCGATTGATTGACGAATGTAAAATTACACAGGAAAACCTGAGCGACCGGGTTGGAAAAAAACGTTCTACGGTTACCAACTATCTCCGTTTGCTGAGGCTGCCGGCGCGCATTCAAAAAGGAATCGTCGAAAAAGTTATCTCAATGGGACATGCACGGGCCCTGGTCAACATCAAAGACTCGGATATGCAATTGATGATTTATGACGAAATCGTGAAGAACGAATATTCGGTTAGAAGAGTTGAAGAAATTGTGAGAAATTACAATGAAGATGCCAACAGTTTCAGTCCCGAAGAAAAGATAATCAAGCCAAAATTTCCTACGGAATATATCGATTTACACAACCACCTGAATAAATATTTTGAAACAAAAGTTGATTTCAGGATGGACCAAACGACAGGCAAAGGAAAAATTGTAATACCGTTTGGTTCAGCAAAAGATCTGGAACGAATTTTAGGAATACTGGACAAACTAGATGCTTAGTCGTACAAAACTTATCGGTTTAAAATCGCTGGCAACCGGCCTTTTTCTAATCCTGTTTCTGACAACAGGATTTTCTGCCTATAGCCAGACCGCAGAAAATGATTCGGTTAAAATATCGAGGCCAAAAGTAGAGCATTCGCCGCGACGAGCAACAATATATTCGGCTGTACTTCCGGGGTTGGGACAAATTTATAATAGGAAATACTGGAAAGTTCCGCTTGTTTACGGTGGTTTTGCAACTTTTGGATACTTTATTAATTTTAACAACGAACAATACGTTATTTACAGACAGGCATATTCAGACATTATTGACAACGACCCGAACACTAATTCGTTTACCAAATTAAAAGGCATAAACCAAAGTCTCCTCCAGCCCGACAGGATCAATAATCTCACTGAGGCGCTGAGGAACCAAAAAGATTATTGGAGGCGAAACAGGGATTTGGTTGTCATCAGTACCGTTGCTTTTTATGCCCTGAACATCATTGATGCCAGTGTCGACGCCAACTTTTTCAATTTTGATATCAGCGACGACCTGACCATCAACTGGATTCCGGGGCCAGTCATGTGTATGGATAAACAACTAATTGGAATACATTGCAGATTCACATTTTAATATAATTTATGAGGATAATACAACTAACTGCTGTCTTACTGACACTTACCGGATTTTGGACAACAGCATCCGGCAACTCAAAGGAAAACATACGGAAAGCGTGTACTATCAGTATTTCGTCACTCGATACCCTGAATGGGTACGAAAAATATTACATCTGTCCCGACGAAACGATGAACAAACATTTATCGGACAAAATGGACAGTTTGCTGAACAGTTGGTATGTTCAAAATGCTTTTTTGCTGGATAGTACTGAACTGGCTGAAGCCGATACACTGAAACAAGTCCTGCCCGACTCGGTATATATCCAGAGGCTTCAATCGCTGCAGTCTGCAGTGAGCCTTTCATACAACAATACTGTCAAGAGTTTCATTACCATGTACACCAACCGCAAACCGAAACAGGTTTCGGTGATGCTTGGTCTGGCCAATTATTATTTTCCGCTTTTCGAAGAAGCGCTGATCAGGTATGGATTGCCAATGGAATTAAAATACCTGCCCATCATCGAATCGGCACTGAATCCGTCGGCGAATTCGATTGCCAACGCGGTGGGCCTCTGGCAATTTATGTATTCAACCGGCAAAATGTACAAGCTTGAAATTAACTCTTTTGTCGATGAACGAAGGGATCCGATCAAAGCAACGGATGTTGCAGTGCGCTACCTTCGCGATTTGTACAACATATACAAG
This sequence comes from Bacteroidota bacterium, assembly GCA_023393265.1. GTDB lineage: Bacteria > Bacteroidota > Bacteroidia > Bacteroidales > Prolixibacteraceae > Aquipluma. The sequence goes on from JAEWME010000336.1 coordinate 13,781, forward strand.
GATTGGCATCTGGTGATTGCTGCCTACAATTGCGGACCGGGAAACGTGAACAAAGCTATTAAACGGAGTGGAGACGTAAAAGACTACTGGAAAATTTACTACCGCTTGCCAAAGGAAACCCGCGGATATGTACCGGCCTTTATTGCAGCAAATTACGTGATGAATTACTACCAAAATCACAATATTTATCCCCGGACACCAGATTTTCCGATTGTAACTGATACGGTGATGGTAAACGACTATCTGAATTTCAACCAAATATCAGAAGTTTTGGGTATTCCGGTTGATCAAATCAGAACGTTGAATCCGCAATATTACAGGGATATTATCCCTGCAAACAAAGATAAAGCATATAGCCTGGTCTTACCTCAGGAAGAAATATCAGCTTATCTCGAAAATGAAGTAGTCATTCATGATCACAAGCGGGCAGATTTCTTTCCGAACAACGAAATTGTAAATCCGCAGCAAAGCCACTATGCCGGAATTGGTCCCGTCGACGTAAAAGGAAGGGATAAAGTTGTCTATATCGTAAAATCGGGCGACAATCTTGGTCTGATTTCAGGTTGGTTCCGGGTTCGGATTTCAGACGTTAAGTACTGGAACAACATGCGTAAGAACTTCCTCAAATCAGGACAGAAGCTGGTAATTTATGTCCCTGAAGGACAGGGAGAATACTACGCAAAAATTGCTAAGCTGAGTAATTCTGAAAAGCAAAAATCGCTCAATCACAAGCCGACAACGACTTCAGGAGAAAAACTTGCAAGCAGCAAAAATGCCTCTAAAGCAAATGTGGCACAGGCACAAAAGACCAGCACAGCAAAAGCCATTGCGCAAAACGACAGCGGCACCGATAACCCGGGTATTGTTTTTTATACAGTACGTAAGGGAGATAACTTTTGGTCGATTGCGAAGAAATTTCCTGGTATTTCCAATCTCGATATCATGAAAATGAACAACATCAGGGAAGCGACTAGTCTGAAAGTTGGGCAGGTCCTTAAGATTATAACTAAAGCATAAAATTGATATCGCTTATCGTAAAAAAGGTTGCCTTTATCTAGGGCAACCTTTTTTATTGGTAAACGCGAATCATCCTTAAGCGTTATCGGCTATTTGGCCGAAAAGTCAACAGTTACGGTTACTTTAATATTTTTCTTACGCGAACTGGTATTGTACACTCCATATCCGGCTACTTCAGTTGAAAGCGGTTCAGTGATTTGAAAAACACCAGCTTTTGCCGAAATCAACTTGTCAATTTTGGTATCGGTAAGCGCCACGATCTTTTCGGCACGCAGCCGGGCATTTTTGGTGGCTTCCGACAGCAAATCAATTTTGATGTCGTCAAGAGCACTACTGAAAAATTCGATTTGTGACGAACTGAACGTGACTCCCTGACTGACAAACAAGTGCGGATTAATGGCCAGCTTTTCAATTTCATCGATCGACTTGGACACAATTGTAATCCGCTGGTTGAGTGAATAACCAATCTGTCCGCCATTTCCGTAGAGATCGTTTACATTGACCGGATCAATTTTCAACTCGTCGGACGAAAGACCGGTTGAACTCCAAATAGCCCGAAATTTTTCGAGCTGCGCGGCAATATCTTCGTAACCTGATTGAAGGTTGTTCAGTCCCGACCTGGCTGATAAACTGATTGACCACTTAACCAGATCGCTTTCAAATTCGTCAACAGCATAGCCAACTACGCGAACCGTTTGCTTTTCCTGTTTCGACTGGTAATAGAATCCTCCAAAAATCACGGAAGCTACGATAATAGCGCCTCCCAAAATAAATGCTGCTCTGTTTTTCATGAATTGCTGAGTTTAATTTCATAGCATCGTGCCGATCAAAAACCAGACCGATACAATCAAAATTACAAAACTGATGTCAATTTAATCAAATAAACATTTTTGTTCCTGAAAGTTTCTACAAACAACCAGATATTTTTACAGAACAAGCCATGTTTTCTTATTTTTGTTTCAAAAGAATGGCATGGTTCTGTTCCAGACTGTGCGCCTTTGTTCCTTCGGGAAACTAACAACGAATTTCTGAGATGAACTTTATATATCCTTTTTTTCTGCTGGCGCTTCTTGTTTTGGCCATTCCAGTCATCATTCACTTTTTTAATTTCAAGCGATACAAAACAGTTTTTTTCAGCAATGTCTGGCTCCTGAAAAAACTTAAACAGGAGACCAAAAGGAAATCAAGGCTTAAACAGCTTCTCATTCTGACCTCACGGCTTCTGGCGCTGGCCGCGCTCGTTTTTGCGTTCAGTCGTCCATACATTCCGGTCACCGGCAGTGCAACAAATGCCTCACAACAGGCAGTAGCGGTTTATATTGACAATACTTTCAGCATGAAAAATGAAGGCGAGGCCGGACAATTGCTGGAGCAAGCAAAGTCGAAAGCACTCGAAATAGCAGGTTACTATCGATCCGGGACACAGTTTTTGCTTCAAACGAGCGACTTTTTTCCAGAGCAACAATTTTTCCTGAACAAGGAACAATTCATTCAGGAAATTTCAAAAATAAAGGAAAGTCCGAGATCGCCAAAGCTTTCAGAAATATACCGGCAAACATCGCAAGATCTCGCAAAGGTCGACAAGAAGACGGAAAAGATACTTTATTTTCTGTCTGATTTCCAAATAAATGGAATTGATATAGAGGCCATTAAACCAGATACAACCTTATTAACCTATCTTCTACCCTTTCATGCTCAAAAAAGCAATAACCTGATGATCGATTCGTGCTGGTTTGAAATTCCAGGCCGAAAAATTGGTCAGGCCGAAAAATTGTATGCGCATATAAAAAACCTATCAGAGCAAGCATACCAGAACATTCCGGTCAGGCTGACGATAAATGACACCTTGAAAGCGATTTCAACCATCAATATCGGAGGAAAAGAGGAAACCACGATTGAGCTGAATTACACCAACAATTCGCAGGGAATACAGCTTTGCAAAGTAGAACTCGACGACTATCCCATTATATACGACAATAAATATTTCCTGAGCTACCGCGTGCTTGGCAAGCTAAAAGCACTCGGCATATACAACAATGCTGAAAACGGTTCGGAATACCTGAAAGCGTTGTTTACCAACGACGAATTGGTCAGCTACGACGAGTTTCAGGAAAACAACATACAGATTTCGCAACTGAAAAATTACCAGTGCATTTTCCTGATTAATAACCAGGCAATTAGTTCGGGACTTAGAACCGAACTGGAGAATTTTGTAGCCGATGGAGGAAGCCTTGTTGTTTTTCCAGCAAAACTGACTAACTACGACGATTATAATCAGCTATTAAGTTCGCTTGATGGCAAACGGATCTCCAATTTTGATACCACTGCAATGGGTATTTCCGAAGTCAACTACACTCACGAATTGTACCGCGATGTCTTCAGTAAAAAAGAAAAAGATGGCGATTTGCCAATCATAAAAGGCACAATAGTCTTTGCCAGCCAATCAGGGAAAAGTGAAACACAACTTCTGTCGTACAGAAACGGAAAGGCTGCCCTGAGTACCCATAATTTTGGCGACGGAAAAGTTTACACGTTTTCATTTCCGCTCAACCGCGAAAACTTTGGGTTTGTCCGTCATGTAATTTTTGTGCCAACAGTATACAACATTGCATTGAATAGCGGCGAGCAGCAACGATATGCTTATTCAACGGCTGAAGAAGAACCGGTTCTACTGGAACAAAGCGATATTCCTTCGGAGGTTACCATACGTAGCCAACAGGACGGCAATGAGTTTGTTTGTACAACAAGAGCTGTAGGTGCGGGAAAAAAGCAGCTTAACCTGAGTAATTTTCAGGCCGGGGC
>JAEWME010000451.1 GCA_023393265.1 Bacteroidota bacterium
GTTTCGATGGTACACTATTCCAGCGACCGCAGCGGCGAACTGAACACGAGCACACGCGAGAAAACAATCTCGGCGCTCACGCTGATTGCTGCCCTTATTTTGCTGGTTATCTGGATGAATTATATCAATCTTTCCACCGCACTTGCCCGCAAAAGGATCAATGTGATTGCTACTTTCAGGAAACTGGGAGCCAGCAGGTTTAACCTGTTCAAACTTTCGCTTATCGAAAGCGGGTTGATCAACCTGGGGGCGATCGTTGCTGCGGTGGTTCTGTACTTTATCACGCGCGGTTTCTTCGACCGGATCATCGAAACGCCAATCGGAACGGGGCAGGTCGATTATCCCAAAATACTCGGGCTGGTATTGCTTGTTTTAATTGCCGGTGTTGTTTTTACCTCTTTCGTCAGTGCGGTGCCTTTGCTGAAAGTTAATCCGGCGCTGACACAGCAGAAGAAACTGGCTAAAAACAGCGGCTCTCAGTGGCTGGTTGGCTTTCAGTTTTTTATGTCGTGCTTCCTGGTTATATGCTCGCTCATGATTACCAAGCAGATCCGGTTTATGCAAAAAGCTGAATTGGGAGTCGATCTCAATCAGGTGGTGGTGCTAAAAGGCGCTGCGTCGACCAACAGCGATCCCTTGCGTCGGCAGCGGTTCAACTCGTTTCGCGACGAATTACTCGAAGATACCGAATTCGTCAGCGGAACGGCAACCATGAATGTGCCCGGGCAACCGCTTCGTTACCGCGACAACAATGTTACTTTGCCGGGGCGCCGCTCCGACCTGAAGCGCGAGATGACCATCGGAAACATCGACAACGGGTACATCAAAACTTATCAGTTGAAACTTCTGGCAGGCGATAATTTCGATGCCAATCCGAGGATCGACTCGATGCGGGTACTTGTGAGCGAATCGACAACCAGAATTCTTGGGTTCAACTCGGCAGCCGAGGCTGTGGGCCAGCGGATCGTGATGGGCGACCGCGAACGGATCATCAAAGGTGTTGTGAACGATTTTCACCATGAAGGACTTAAAAAACCAGAAGAGTCGATGATTTTTACCCACGAGCATCCTTACGAGTTCGGGTTTTATTCTTTCAGGATACAGGGGAATCCGGATGCCGCGCTGGCCGATTTGCAAAGAGTATGGGACAAGCATTATCCCAACGATCCGCTCGATTACTTTTTTAGTAACGACTATTTTAATAAGCAGTATAACGAAGAAGTCAGGCTTAGTAATATCCTGATTGCATTTACAGCCTTTGCCATTATCGTGGCTTCGCTCGGGCTTTTCGGGCTGATTAGTTTTTTTGCGCAGCAGCGCACCAAGGAAATTGGGGTGAGGAAAGTGAATGGTGCAACCATCTCCGACATTATGATGCTGGTTTTCTCTTATTTCATCCGTTTCGAGATGATTGCCTTTTTGCTGGCCTGTCCGCTGGCCTGGTACACCATCAGTAAGTGGTTGCAGGGATTTGCGTACCAAACTACCGTCAGTTGGTGGATTTTCCTGGTGACAGGTCTGGCAGCTTTCCTGATCTCGGTTGCCTCGGTTATTTCGCAAAGTTACAAGGCCGCTACCCGAAATCCGGTTGAGGCATTGCGATACGAATAAGGATGATTCTTCCTGTCAAGTTTCGGTCGGGTAAAAATTATTGACAAATTCTGTCAAAAATTTTGTCGGATATTGTCTTGGTTGATTTGTTAAGGTGTTGATAAAGAATGAGTAATTGTTTGTGGTATGGTTTCTGAAAAGATGAAGAAAACAGAAATCAGAAACTTTTAATGCAATGACCATGAATTACACCGTTTGGAAAATATCGCTCCGAAATATCCTGAAACACAAGGTTTATGCTTCGGTTAATGTTTTCGGTTTGGCACTCGGTTTTACCGCGTTCATTTTGATCGGCCTTTTCATTCGTCATGAGCTCAGTTGGGATCGGGCGAATGAAAATTACGCGCAAATCTATCGGGTGCAGCGTCACATGACCAACACCCGGTTTGCTGTTGGTGGCAACGAAATTTCGCCCCATACGCGAGCTGTCACCGCACCGATGCTCGAAAAACAATTTCCTGAGTTTGCCAAAGTAACGCTTGTTCAGGAATCTTTTGGAAGGTTCTTGTCAGCCACTCCCGATCACCAGGTGTATTCGCGCCTTGGGTTGCTGGCCGACAGTTGCTGGTTCGATGTGTTTACCTACCACTTTCTGCAGGGTAATCAAGCCGGAATAATGAATGATCCGTTTTCTGTTGCCTTGTCGGAAACCATGGCTCAAAAGCTGTTCCCGGACGGAAGCGCACTTGGGAAGACTGTCATGCTCGATAAAAAATACGACCTGAAAGTTTCAGGTGTTTATGCCGATTTGCCCGATAATTCAACTTTGCGCCCCGATTATATTCTTTCTTTCTCGTCGCTCGCTTCCATCAATGGAATGACGCGAAGCGCGGTTTATGGGGGCGACTGCATGACGTTCGTTCAACTGAAACCGAATGTAGACGTAGTGCAAACGGGCAATAAAATCAGGAAGGTATTCAGCGGATTTAATGGCCTCGAATTTGAAGAACTGGAACTCTGTCCGCTAAGTAAAGTTTACCTCGATTACAACGGTCACGGACAGTATTACGTGGTTTTGTTCTTGTACGGTCTCATTGGTGTGTTTATCCTTATTATGTCGGGGTTCAACTACATAAACCTGACCACAGCCAACATCGCTACCCGCCGGAAAGAAGTGGCGGTGAGAAAAGTGAGCGGAAGCATGCGCACCGATCTCATCGTTCAGTTTATCTGCGAAACGGTGCTCGTATCGCTTCTGGCGCTTGGAATGGCTTTTTTGTTCGCGCAGTTTTTCCTGCCAGTATTCAATCAGGTTGTCGACAAAAAGCTAACCTTAAACTTTTCAGGACAATGGGATTTTATTTTGCTCACCATTGCCATTTCTCTTGGAATAGGCGTTTTGTCGGGAATCTATCCGGCATTCTTTCTCTCGTCGCACAAAATTGTTTCGTTATTCAAAGCCGAGCTGTTTTCAAGAGGCTCCGAGAAAGTCAGCCTGAAAAAAGTGCTGGTTGTTTCCCAGTTTGCCATTGCTACATTTCTTATCCTGATTACGATTGCCTTTTCGATGCATGTAAGGTATTTGCTAAACAAGGAACTCGGATTTGACAAAGACAACATTCTATATACCCAAATGACTGTTTCCGGACAGGGCACCAATTTCGACCAGATGCGAAACCGCATGCTAGCGCATCCCGAAATCGTCGATGCTTCGGTATCGAGGCACATTCCGTTTGTTAGTTTCGGGGGAGGAATGACCAACTGGGAAGGTGGCGGCCGTGAAGAAAAAGTGGTTTGCCGGTTCAATGAAGTGAGTTACGACTTTGTGAAAAACATGGGAATCCGGATAGTTGCCGGGCGCGATTTCGACCGCAATTTTCCCGGAGATGCAGGTAAAACCTGCCTGATCAACGAAACGGCAGCCCGAAGTTTCGGCTGGGACAATCCGGTTGGGAAACGACTTGACGACAATAAGCTGACAGTCGTCGGTGTGGTCCATGACTTTATTTTCAAAGATATGCACAACGAAATTGAGCCGACGATTATGGTTTTGTCGCCCGAGCTAATTTCAGGAGCGTGGACATTTGCTTTTCGGGTCGATCCGCGAAATCAGGCCAAAGCGCTTTCTATTCTTAC
>JAEWME010000195.1 GCA_023393265.1 Bacteroidota bacterium
TGATCACCGGTAAATCGTAATGAGAGTCGGCTTTCGTGTCTCCATGCCCCGGAAAATGTTTGGCTACAGCAATAACGCCCGCATCTTGCATCCCTTTGGCATACATCCATGCTTTTTGAGCAACAAGCTGCGGACTTTCGGCAAATGAGCGATAGCCAATCACCGGATTTTCCGGGTCAACATTGATGTCACTCACCGGCGCCATGTTCATTTGGATGCCAATCCTGCGACATTGTAGCCCGATTTCGTATCCCATCCTGTAAATCAGCGAATCACTGTCGGTTGCTCCCAATGCCATTTGTATTGGATATTTGAGTGTAGAATCGAGCCTGAAGCCCAGCCCTGTTTCCCCATCAATGGCAATCAATAAAGGAACATTCGAAGCCTGTTGCAGCTTGTTGCTGATTTTTGCTTCCGCAAGCGGGCCGCCCTGCATGAAAATAACACCACCAACCTGATACTGTTTTACAAGGTTTTCGAGTTCATCAGGTTGTTGAAATTTTCCGTTGGAATAAGCCTGAATCATAAAAAGCTGGCCGATTTTTTGTTCGAGGCTCAACGTGTTTATCAACGAGTCAACCCATTGGTCATTTTTCTTTGATATAAAATCAGGATTGGTTTGAGCTGATGTTAATCCAGCAAAAATGGTAAGTAGGAGTATCAGGAGACAATATTGTTTCATTAATTTTCTTTTTATGCGGGTAAAGTTACAAAACATGTGCCCTTTGAAGGAAAGATACAACCGTTACTTTGGCAAATTTCATGAGTTTTGTTAATGATGGTAAATATTTGACTGGTATTAAAATTATGTAAATAATTCTGTTGCATTTTTGTTCGATTTGCCTAAAACAGCCAGATATAAAATGAAGAAGTATTGTTTTTTTAATATTTATTAATTTTTGAATTTAATACATTTATTTACCTGATTATTAATGTTTTAATTTTATAATTGTTTATGTGTATCAGAATATTTTTTTACAAGAGAAGCTTGTTAGTGCCTGAATGTTAAAAAATGTGAAAATCATTTTCTATTTTTGGAATAATAAGTTGGCTAAATGGCCGTTATTGCAATGAATTTACAGGATTGAAGAAGCTCATCTACATATTGATTTTGGTACTTTCTCTTGGATACTTGTTTTCGTGCGAAGATGAGAAATATCTGACGTCGTCTGATGTAAAGCTTCAGTTTTCGGTTGATACTGTGATGTTCGATACTGTTTTTACTTCAGTAGGATCTATCACACAACATCTTAAAATCTATAATCCTTATAGCCAAAAAGTTCTGATTTCTTCAATTAAGCTGGCGAGTGGCGATGCTTCAAATTTCAGACTTAATGTCAACGGTGTACCGGCGAACGAGGTTAATAATGTTGAGATTGCTCCGCTGGACAGTATGTACATTTTTGTTGAGGTTACTGTTGATCCCAATGGACAGAGTTTACCTCTGATTGTGAAGGATTCCATTGAGTTTGTCACTAACAGCAACAGGCAGGATGTCGATCTGATGGCCTGGGGACAGAATTTCAAACTCATCAGAAAAGAATTGATCGGAACGACCACGTGGACTAATGAAAAGCCTTATTTGGTATACAATTATGCTTTTGTTGACAGCAACGCAACACTGACAATTGAACCCGGTACAAAAGTATTTTTTCACAAGGAAGCTGGTTTGTATGTGAAAGGCAAGGTCATTGCACGAGGTACGGTCGATAACCCAATTTTATTTCATGCCGACAGGCTCGAAGATGAATACAAAGATGTGCCCGATCAATGGAGTGGTGTGGTTTTATATTCAGGAAGTAAAGATAATGAGTTCTCCAACGTTGAAATTAAAAATGCCAACATCGGTCTTCAGGTTGGAAACATCGAAGACGAAGGTTTTGCAACGGTGAAGCTGAATAATGTGAAAATTCAAAATATGGCTTATGCCGGAATTTTCTCCTTGAAATCGACTATTGATGCCTCGAATTGCCTGATTACCAACTGCGGATATTACGCTGCGGCTTTGCTTGTTGGCGGCAGTTACGATTTTAATCATTGTACCATTGCTAACTATTGGGGTGGTTACAGTTCTAAGACCAGAAGTACCCAATCGGTTTTAATTTCGAATATTCTGACTGTTTCCAAAGACAAGGCACCTTATGTTGGCGATTTGGTTAAGGCGAACTTTGGCAATTGTATCATTACCGGAAATGCAATCGACAGAAATGAGTTGTTTCTGAATGCGAGTTCCCAGACGCTCTTCAATTATAAATTCGATCATTGCATCCTTCAGGTGGCCGACACGTTTAAAACCACCAACCAGTCGCATTATATGGGAATTCTTAAAGGCGTTGATCCGAAATTTGTCGACCCTTATAAAAAATACAATTTTGAGCTCGATACACTGAGTAAAGCTAAAGATGCGGCTAATAAGACGATCAGTAAAGTTTATCCGCTTGATTTGAAAGGACGCGATCGTCTGACTGACGATGGACCAGATATTGGCGCACTGGAACGCCAGGAGAAGAAAGCAAAGAAGTAGCCAATAATTTTTTACTACCTGAATTTTATTTTAACCCAATATTTATGCGGAGTCTGATTTTTATAGTCAGTGCTTTGTCTGTATTTTTTATTCCGGTCAGGGTCACAGGACAGAACAGTCAGAAATACACTGACTGTACATTCATGTTTCTGAATACAGAAAATTTCTTTGATAACGAAAACGATCCTTTAACTAACGACGAAGAATTTACACCTGAAGGTGATCGACATTGGACAGGAGGAAAATTTTATGCGAAGGCTGAAAGGATTGGAAAGGTGATTGTTGCAGCCGGAAAATGGAATGCTCCGGTGTTTGTTGGCCTTTGTGAAATTGAAAACCTGAAAGTATTGCAATTGTTGACCGGAGTCGCACCTCTGAAAAAGTACAATTATCAGATTATTCAGAAGGATTCTCCTGATGAGCGTGGCATTGACGTGGCTCTGATTTACAGGCCTGAATTGTTTGCTCCATTCGATTATGAGGCTATACCTGTGACCGACCCGAATGACAAATCCTTTCGGACCAGAGATATTTTACGTGTCAGCGCTGTATTCAACGGGTGCGACACTTTGCACGTCTTTGTCAATCACTGGCCTTCGCGTTATGGTGGCATCATGGAGACAGTGCCACGCCGCAAACTGGCAGCCGAAAGGTTGAAGTCGGCAATTGCTGAATTAAAAAGACTATATCCGAAACCTAAAATAATTTGCGTGGGCGATTTCAACGATTCGCCGAAGGACGAGAGTGTAGCTAAAACGCTTGGTGCGAAAAGTGAAATGTCCGCAGAATCAACCGGTGAGTTAGTTAACCTTTCTTATTCATGGATGTCACGCTCGGTTCAAACCATTAAAAGCCAGTATTCATGGGACGTTTTTGACCAGATAATCGTCTCTGATTCTTTTCTCCAATCAGGAAAATGCTATGAATATAATTCCGCTGAAATTTTCGACGCATCTTTTCTGCTGGAGCCTGATGCCAAATTTGGAGGAGTCAGACCCAAACGAACTTTTGTAGGGTTAAAATATCAGGAGGGTTTTTCCGACCATTTACCCGTTTTGTTAAAAGTCAGCCTCAAATGAGATTACCCGACAAGTGGTTTTAGTCCGAGTTCTTCCGCTTTTTTCAGCATAAATTCGTAAGCCTCATCATGGTCGTTGGCAATAACTCCGTCCAGAATAGCATCTTTGATGGCGCTTTTAATTAGTCCTACTTCGCGGCAAGGGCCAAGCCCAAATACTTCCATGATAGTTTCCCCCGAAACAGGTGGCTGAAAATTACGAATGTGATCCCGCTCTTCCAGGTCTTTTAGTTTTTGTCTGACCAACTGAAAGTTAGCGTAGTATTTTTTGACCTTCTCCTGATTTTTAGACGTTATGTCCGCTTCGCAAAGCGTCATCAAATCGTCGATGTCGTCGCCAGCCTCAAACAGAAGTCTGCGGACGGCGGAGTCGGTGACTTCTTCTTCCGAAAGTACAATTGGTCGCATGTGTAGCTCGACCATCTTCTGCACATATTTCATCTTTTCATTAAGTGGGAACTTCATTTTCTTGAAAAGGTTCGGAACCATCTTGGCTCCGATGAAATTATGCGAATGGAAAGTCCAGCCCAATTGAGGCGAAAATTTCTTGGTGGCCGGTTTGGCAATGTCGTGCAACAGAGCCGACCATCGAAGCCACAAGTTGTTGGTGTT
>JAEWME010000454.1 GCA_023393265.1 Bacteroidota bacterium
GCCCTACACTAAACGCAATTAGTTCGGTAACCTATTTCGCAGAAGCATTTGACGGAAAATGTCACAGTGAAATAAGAACACCTGTGACCCTCACAATTGATCAGATTCCTGACCTACCGCTTAGTACAGGAGATATAACAGTTTGCGAAGAATAACCGATACAAACGCTGAATGGCAATACAGCCATCTCCAGAATCCCGGGGATTACGCCAATTTGGTATAATACACCAGCCGGTGGTTCAATTGTTCAGCCTACATTAAACCACACCGGATCAGTCACTTTCTATGTCGAAGCCTGGAACGGGACCTGTTCAAGCAATGGCCGCACAGCGGTTACATTAACCATCATCCCAAAACCTTTAGCACCTGTCAGTAACGGAGACTTGAATGCCTGCGAATCGGATCCAATGCCGGTTTTAAATGCCAACGATGCCATTCAAACCTCAACAGGCCAAAACATCATTTGGTACGACAGGATGATCGGTGGAAATATTGTTGCCAGTCCAACACTTTCGGCTGTAGGTACAGTTACCTATTATGCTGTCGATTTCAACGGAACTTGTTCGAGCGCTCCGCGCACTCCGGTTAAACTGACGATCAATTCAACGCCGGGGAATCCTTCAGTCAACGTTAGTGTGATACCAACCTGCGTTGAACCTACGGGAACGGTAGACATCATCACGCCGCTGGGACCTGAATATGCCTATAATTTCGACGGAACCGGCTACCAGTCATCGTCAACGGTAAGTGGACTTACTCCAGGCTCACACGTGGTAACAACGAAAGACACTTTCACAGGCTGCGAATCGGGACCAACTACTTTTGTAATACCCGATGTTCCGCCTAAACCCCACATCATCGATGTTGCGACAGAAGATTGCATTTGCTACGGCGATTCAGGAGCTATCAATTTCGAATTCCAAAATGTGGCAGATGGCACTTATGTGATTATTTACCTCGGCGGAAGATTTGAAAATGTGGAAGTAACCGGCGGAAAGGCCAAAGTAATTGCTCCGGCCGGGAATTACAATGTTCTTGCTATCGAGGCCAACGGATGTACTTCTGACGAAAGCTGGAATGTTACTATTAACCAGCCTGACCGGATCAATGTAAGTGCCGAAATAACCGAGATTGACCTGAAAACCCACCAGAAAGGTGAAATTAATATCACGATTTCAGGAGGAACCGGGCAATACCTGATTGAATGGCTCCCCAATCAGGAGAATGGATTTGCCGGGGCAACAACCGAAGACATTAAAGATCTGGAGGACGGAGAATATACGGTAAAAATTACCGACGAAAATGGTTGTGCCATATTATATACCGACACGATTCCGAAACCCAACCAGCCACCTATCGCTACAAATGACGAGTTTGATGCGAAATGTTCCATCATTTCAGGAAATTTAATGTATGATGACAATGGATCGGGTATCGACTCTGACCCGGATGGTGACCTACTTACCATTGATACCACGCCCGTGAGGTTGCCAAGGCATGGAGTTGTGAAAATAAACGCGGACGGAACATTTAGCTATCAGGCCTACACCGGTTATTCAGGTGACGACACCTTCATTTACAGGATACACGACATCAAGCAAAACTATAGTAACCCGGCAACTGTCACCATCCACATCATCGCCGATTTCGACTGCGACGGAATCCCTGATGATGTAGACCCGGATGCCGACGGTGACGGAATCCTGAATGTTGATGAAGGTGGCCTGACCGATGACAGCGACGGCGACGGGCATCCGAACTGGCTGGATATTGATGCGGACAACGACGGTATTGTTGATAACATTGAAGGGCAAACAACCTTCGACTATATTCCGCCAATGGATACGGATACCGACCACGATGGAATTAACGACGCATACGATCCGGACAACGGAGGAACCCCCATCGTGCCTGTGGACACGGATGGTGATGGAATTCCGGATTTCCTTGATGTTGACTCAGACGGAGATGGCGTTCCGGATTACATCGAAGGACATGACTTTAATGCTGATGGAAAAATCGACGCCGGACACAACATTTCGGGACATGACTTCGACGCCGATGGTCTGGATGATGCCTGGGACACCGTTAACCGTTATGAAGAGCCAATTGCCAACATCACCGGAAGCAATGCTCCAATTCAGGATTTCGATGGCGATGGTATGAAGGACTGGCGTGATGAAAACGACGACAATGACCAGTATCTCACAAGATTTGAAGATTTGAACATGGATGGTAACTTTGCCAACGACGACATCGATGGAGACGGTCACCCTGAATACCTGGACTATGGACGCGACTGTGATTTGTTTATCCCGGAAGCCTTCTCTCCTAACGGTGACAACATTCACGACTATTTCCAAATCTATTGTATTGATCACTACCCCGATGCTAAAATGTATATTTTTGACCAGTTCGGTAATCTCCTCTATGAAAAGGAAAACTATGGGAATGTGCAACGATGGGGAACACCGGACCAGGCATGGTGGGACGGACGCACCCGAAACAGAAATGCTTCCGTTTCTACGGGCAACAGGGTTATTCCTGGAACATATTTCTACGTGCTTAAACTCGGCAATGGAGAAGTAAGAAAGAGCTTTGTATTTGTATCATATTAGACTGATGACCAGAAAGTATTTATATATAGCCATTATTTTTTCGGTCTGCTGTCTGGGGATCAGGCAGGCAAGCGGACAGGAATACCCATGGTCGATTCAGTACATCAGCAACATGAATACCATCAACCCGGCCTACGTCGGAATGTGGGACAGGGCTGGGCTTTTCCTCTCGACGAGAACCAACTGGGTAGGAATAAAAGGTGCACCGCTCACGCAACAGATTTCCTATTACACACCGGTTAAAAACCAGAAAAGCGGCATCGGCATTAACCTGCAAAGGCGAAACATCGGACTGGAGAAAAGTCTTTTTCTGACATTAGACTATTCTTACCAGGTGCGCCTCGATGTCTATAACTATTTACGATTGGGACTTAGAGCCGGGGTTGTTAACTATGACAACAACCTGAATGAATATCAGCTATATCCGGATAAAATCCCAGATGAGGTATTTACAACCGACGTTCAAAACTACTTTATGACCACTGTTGGACTTGGAGCTGTTATCTTCGACGACAGGTACCATGTGAGTCTGTCAATTCCTCAGATCATCAACAACAGTTTCAAAGTAAACCAAAATGGTTTCTCCTCTTTACACGAATTAAAAACTATCTACCTGTCAGGAGGTTATGTATTTAAGCTGCCTGGCACCATTATGCTCCGTCCCAATTTGCTGGTGGTTGCAACAATGGGAAAACGAACCTATTTTGACGCTGCTGGCATTGTCTACCTTCCTGGCGATCTTCAGTTTGGACTCAATCTGAGAAGCAATGGTGCGTTTTGCGTTTCGGGACAGATCACCTTCAAAAACAACATCCGGATTGGCTATGCTTCGGAATATTATGTAGTACCAGACATCAGTAAATACCAGCTTGGTACTTACGAAATTATCATTGGTTACGACTTTAACCTTTACAGAAAAACCAACAGCCGGCCATATTACTTCTAAAGCAATACAAAAAAGAAAAATCCCGAAGGCGTCTCCGGGATTTTGCGATATTTCTGTTTCAGTTTTTAATTTCCGAGCTCAGATAAGAAACGAATGCGCATTAGCCTGACGTCGTTTTCCGAATACTCATCTTCGCCAAGTTCCTTCAGCGCTGCTTCAACGCTGTCGTCTTCTGCTTCACGAAAATATTCGAAAACTTCCTCCTGATGATCTTCATCCATTACCTCATCAAGGTAATAATCGAGGTTAATTTTTGTTCCTGAATTAACGATTGTCTCAATTTCAGTAATCAGATCATTCATCTCAATGCCAAGAGAAGAGGCAATGTCGTCGAGCGAAAGTTTGCGGTCGATGCTTTGAATGATACTGACTTTTATTTTTGATTTATTGGCAACACTCCGAACAACCAAATCCTGAGGACGATCAATCTCGTTCTCCTCGACATACGACTTAATTAATTCGATGAACTCTTTACCGTAGCGACGTGCTTTTCCCTCGCCCACTCCCTGAATGTATTTCAGTTCGTCGATCGTAATAGGATACTGCAAAGCCATGTCGGCCAGCGACGGATCCTGAAAAATGACAAACGGAGGGAGATTCAGTTTTTTAGACATTTTCTTTCGCAGGTCTTTCAGCATCGCGAACAGCTCCGGATCGCCCGACCCACTGGCCTGTGAGGCGGCTGCATTGGCTTCTTCCTCAATGGCATCGTAATTATGGTTTCTCACCAGCAAAAAGTCATAAGGATTCTCCAGAAATTCGTAGCCTTTTCTAGTCATTTTCAGGAGACCATAATTTTCAATGTCTTTGCTGATTAATCCGGCAATCATACTCTGCCTGAAAACAGCATTCCAGAATTTCTCGCCGTGGTCGTTACCCGTGTTAAAAGCTTCCAGTTCATAATGCCTGAACGACTTCACCGCCGCAGTCTTTTTACCGGTCAAAACATCAACCAGATGTTCTGCCTTATATTTTTCTTTTACCTCAACAATGGCCTGAAGTGCCCTGCAAATTTCGTCCTTGGCTTCAATCTGCTCTTTCGGATTGATACAGTTATCGCAGTTGCCGCAGGGTTCTTCGAGTTTTTCGCCAAAATAATTGAGCAAAATAATGCGTCGACAGATTGCCGATTCGGCATACGAGGCTGTGTCGAGCAAAAGCTGACGACCGATTTCCTGTTCGGCTACCGGTTTGCCCTGCATAAATTTTTCGAGTTTCTGAATGTCTTTCGACGAATACAGCGTGATACATTTCCCTTCACCACCGTCTCGTCCGGCACGGCCGGTTTCCTGGTAATAACCTTCGAGGCTCTTCGGAATATCGTAGTGAATTACGAAACGCACATCAGGTTTGTCAATTCCCATTCCGAAAGCGATGGTAGCAACAATTACATCCACCTCTTCCATCAAAAATTTATCCTGATTTCCGGAGCGCGTTGCCGAATCCATTCCGGCGTGGTAAGGCAATGCCTTTATGTTATTAACGACAAGTGTCTCGGCTAATTCCTCAACTTTCTTACGACTCAGGCAATAAATAATGCCGGATTTACCTTCATTTTCCTTGATGAATTTAATGATCTGCGACTCGGGTTTCGACTTTGGTTTTACCTCATAATAAAGATTTGGTCTGTTGAAGGAGGCTTTAAACACATTGGCATCGAGCATTCCGAGGGTTTTCTGAATGTCGTGCTGTACCTTGGCCGTAGCCGTGGCGGTGAGGGCAATCAGCGGTGCCTGTCCTATTTCGGTAACAATTGGCTTGATGCGACGGTACTCGGGACGGAAGTCGTGCCCCCATTCCGAAATACAATGTGCCTCGTCGATGGCGTAAAACGATATCTTGACTTGTTTCAGAAATTCGATGTTATCTTCCTTAGTCAAACTTTCAGGAGCAACATAAAGCAGCTTGGTTTTTCCGCTCAGTACATCATCGCGCACTTTTTGAGCGGCAGCTTTTGTAAGCGATGAATTCAGAAAGTGAGCGATGCCATCGTCGGTGCCAAAACTTCGGATAGAATCAACCTGATTCTTCATTAAAGCAATCAACGGAGAAATAACAATGGCTGTACCCTCCATTATAAGTGCCGGTAATTGGTAGCATAATGATTTTCCCCCTCCCGTCGGCATCAATACAAAAGTATCTTTACCACTCAACACACTTTTGATCACTTCTTCCTGCTGGCCTTTAAAACGATCAAATCCAAAATATTTCTGGAGATGTTCAGTTAAAGTATTTTCCATTCCCATAAAAAAAATACCGGTTTACAGATCAAAAAAATTAAATCGCAATTTGTATAACTATCCCGAAGGTATATAAAATATCATTTAAAACACAAAGATTCTGTTTCAAATTAAATACTTTTGCCGTCCGTTTAGATAAAATTAAGATATTGTCTGCCCGTTAAAACTGGAATAGATACTATATTTGTGCGTATTTTTTAACCAACCGAATCTGCATATTTTCCTAATATTATGGCTGAAACAACAACCAGGGAAGAACAATCGACCACGAAAAGAAAGAAAAACGAAAACAAGGGAGAAATGTCCTTTCTCGATCATCTTGAAGCATTGAGATGGCATATCATCCGATCTTTTATTGCTATCTGCGTTTTTTCTGTTGTGGCTTTCATTGAGAAAGACTTCGTTTTCGACTCCATCATCTTTGCACCTAAAAATCCAAATTTCTGGAGCAACCGGATGCTGGCAAAAATCGCCGACCTGATCAATGTGCCATCACTCAAAATCAATACACATCCGTTGCAACTTATCAGCATCGACATGTCTGGACAGTTCATGACGCACGT
>JAEWME010000455.1 GCA_023393265.1 Bacteroidota bacterium
CTGCCATCACCTCATCGGCAAATGCGGTACACTCTTTTTCGAACGAATGGTCGCCGGTTACTTTGTTACTGATTTCGGCCAGTTGCCTGAGCGAAGTCACAGCAAACAGATTCGATGGAATGAGAAAACCGTAAGTCGTTGCATCGTCGGAAGGACGGAACGCAGAGTTGATCAGTCCCACCGGCTTCAGCGGCCGACCATATCCGCCATTCGAAAGCGTATCGAGCTGACGTGTGGTTTGGCGCTCAAATTTATAAGGTCCAGGTCCGTTTTTGCGCTGCTGCGTTCTGAAAGTATCCACAATGGTCCGGGCTGCTTTCTGCCAATCGGCATCAAAAACCGAGGTATCACCTGTCACTTTCCAGTAATGATATGCCAGACGAACAGTGTAACAAAGCGAATCGATCTCCCATTTCCGTTCGTGCAAGCCAGGCTTCATATCAGTTTGGTCGCTCATCCATTCGCCGGGAACCAGTTCCTTGTTAAACGCGTTGGCATACGGATCGAGCAACACGCACTGCGTTTGCCGGTTGACGACTCCAGCCAGCACGGATTTCAACTCCTGATCATCTTTGGCCAGCGGCAAATAAGGCCAAACCTGAGCCGACGAGTCGCGAAGCCACATGGCATGAATGTCGCCGGTGATCACGAAAGTATCGGGCTTGCCATTTTTTGTTCCAACCTCCACGGTAGTGTCGAGCGTGTTCGGGAAACAGTTTTCGAACATCCAGGCCAATTTCGGATCGCTTATTTTTGCCTTGGTTGCCTTGATGGTTTCTTCTACCGCTTTAGAGGTGAAATGCGGTTTTGCCGGTCGTTTGCTCACGTAAGTCACTCCTGAAAGAGACCCGGCCAGTAATTTTCCAGATCCGGCTACCGCAATTGCCGCCAGGCTTAGGCCGCTGTTCCGGATAAAATTTCTGCGTGTTGTCATATTGGTTTAAAGTTTATTATTCAAGGTTTAAAATCATTCCGTAGTAATTACCAGTGCCTTACCTTTTTTCAGTTCATCATGAGAAATAAAGTAGCCATCGATTTTTTTTCCGTCGTAGGTGATGCTTTTAATCTTCTTTCCTGAATTCTTCTTTACCACGGTGAAAGTTTTATTTTCAAGCTCAAATTCCACTTTGTCGAATAGCGGAACAGAAACGATATATTCAGGATCGGCAGGAGAAAAAGTGTATAAACCGATGGCAGTAAGCACGTACCATGACGAATTTTCACCGGCGTCATCCATTCCTGAATAGGCCAGTTTATCTTTTCCCATGTCATAAAAATGATTCATGATACTGTCCAGCATCACCTGCGATTTTTCCTGTTTCCCGACAAAATAATACAGCCACGGGAAACTGTGGTCGGGCTGGTTGCCGTGGCAATACTGGCCAATAAATCCTGAAATATTATAAGCCTCGCGGCCTTTATAAGGCGTTGAGAAAAGTCCGTCGAGTTTTTTCTCGAAATCGGCCGGACTCTTATACAGCCCGATCAGTCCCTGCACATCGTGGGGGGCAAAAAAGCTCGACTGCCAGGCATTGGCTTCGCGGTACATGTATTCGTAAAAAATTTCTTCCGGATCGAACCGTTTGATCCATTCGCCATTCGCCAGGCGTCCGCGCATAAAGCCAGTCGATGAATCGAACATGTTCTTGTAATTACCGGTGCGTTTCATCAGCATGTTGTAGTCGTCGGGTTTTCCAAGCGCTTTGGCGAGTTGTGCCACGGCGTAATCGTCGTAAGCATATTCGAGTGTTTTGGTAACTCCGGCAGCAGCAACGGTTTCCAACGTTGGATCTGCAATGTCCGGTTCGGAAATATACCCCTTTTCAATGTATTCCATCACCCGCGGACGACTCCGGTTTTCCATTGTGGCATTGCGCAGTAAAAGATCATAAGCTTTCTTCACATCGAATCCATGAATGCCGCGCAGGTAGGTTCCGGCAATGAAAGGTGCAGCGTGGTCGCCATGAAAAAATGTCGGCATAAAACCGGTAAGCTCGCCTTTGTCGATAAGCGATTTGATGACATTTTCGGTCACTTTGGGCGACAGCATTCCAAGCAGAACCAGCTTGTTCCGGTAATCGTCCCACAAAGATGGTTCGGTGTAATAATCAAATCCTTTATTCACGACATTACCATTCATATCGGTGAAATCGCCATTGACGTCGCTGCGAAGCGCCGGCCACAAAAACGAACGGTAAAGCGTTGAATAGAAAAGTCCTTTTTGCCGCTCGGTACCACCCGTAACTTTTATTTTCGACAAAAGCGCTTCCCATGTCTGGGCGGCTTCGTTCCTAACCTTCTGAAACGATTTGCCCAACAACTCTTTTTCAAGATTCTCTTTTGCATTGGCAATGCTCACGAATGAGAAACCGATCTGCAGTTCGAGCGCTTTGGGCGAATCGGCAAAACTAACCACCGAGATCACATGGTCACCGTCTTTTTGCTGCTCAATGTTTTTGATGGTATGGTTGGCAACGGCATAGAAATACATTTTTTCGCCAGCTTGCTGAAATCCTTCAAAAACCCGATCGCCATTCTGATGGATTTCCCAGTTACGCACCCGTTCGTTCGAGCGCGACAGATCGACAATCAGCTTTTTACCTTCATTTTCCTCAAAAGTGTATTTGTGAAATGCACACCGTAATGTGGAAGTTAGCTCGGCATTAACATGATATCGTTCCAGATAAACCTGGTAATAACCGGGATGAGCCGACTCGTTTGAGTGACTATATGGTGAGCAATAATCTTCAGGAGAAAACTTACCGTTTGCCGGAAGCAGCGGAATGTGACAAAGGTTCCAATGTCCTTTGCTGGTGTGCGTGAACGCGTAAATCACCGTGTCTTCGTATTGATATCCCGAGCCACTGTGGAACAAAGTAACCGGACTTAATTGCACCATCGCGTTGGGAAGCGAAGCACCCGGAAAAACTTCGGCACCCCAGGTGCGGTGGGTTGGTTTGTACCCGATGTCGATGCTGTCCCACAATGTGGCAGTTCCCAGAAACGGATTTACGTAGTTGGTAAGTGGTTTCTGTGCTCCTGAATAGCTAAAAAATGAACAGACAAAGATCAGGATAAAAAAATATTTTATCATCAGAGTTGGTTTTAGGATGTGTGTTATGGTCTCCCTTCGGAGTCCGCTATATTGATCTAATTATCAAAAAGTCCTTCTTTATTTATCAGTGCTGCAGCTTCCATCAGCATGGCACCACTCGATTGGGTGGTCAGCTCGGTTGTTGAACCCGGTTTGTTTTTCCAGTACGAGCTATATGTGACCAGTTGTTTGTTCGTCCCCTGTTTCCAGAGTAGCTCGGCATTGTGTTTCAGGAAAGTGACATAGCGTCGTTTTGTTGCCTGATCGAGGTCGGGAACAAGAATTAGTTGCGTGAAGTATCGGACAAAAACACCTTTAAAAAGTCCGCCATCACCATCGCCTTCACTTTTCAGGAGCCTGTCGTTACTGTCCACTAAATTATTGAGTGTGTAGTCGGCTGCTTTGATAGCATCATTCAGATAGCCTTTTTCGCCTGTAATGTAATAGAGTTCTACAGCCGATCCGAGGAAAGTTCCCTGGTTATAAGTGAAAATCCAACTGGTTTGTACATTCCCGCTGCGGCTGTCGATGTTGTCGTAAACAGAGCCATTGGCCGGGTTGAAAAGAACTTCTTTTTCCCAGTCGTAAATTTTAAGCGCCCATTCTTTGTTTGCCGCATCGCCAAACTGCCGGAACAAACGTGCCGCGAGAATACAGGCGGGGCCGTTGGAACAGGCATTTTTGCTGTATGGCTGGTCCTTTTTCCAGGAGATTCCGCCCCCAGCGTTGCTGTTCCATCCTGTTTTGATGTCGTTCCACACATCGATGGCAGAAGATTTATATTTTTCATCCTGAGTAGCATTGAAAGCCCTCAGCATGGCCAAAGCATTCCATTCCATGTCGTCGTAAAAAACATTCAGGAAAGTATTGCCATTCTTTTTCTTCACGCCCTCGTACCAATCGTCGATGGTAGTGCGGTACAACTGATTGTTTGTTCGCAGGTAGGCATCGATGGCTACATCGAGCGCATGAGCCTGCGGCCAGTAGTTAAAATCTTTTCTTCCGCTGTTATCAAAATTGAAATAGTCGTCAGCGGTGTTCCAGTATGAATATATAAAAGCCTGACTACTGCTGTCGGCAGCGGCTGTCCAGTTTACCGAAGCCTCGGTTCCTCCTCCATCTACCGGAGAATCGTCCTTCCCGCAGGAACTCAGCAAAAATATCAGGGCAAATAAAAGATAACAGCTTCTGTACATTGTTGTTTGAATTAAGTAAAGAAGCTGTACTGTAGCTTCCGGCTATCGGTTTTACTGACAACCGAACCTACAGTACAACTTTCAGTTTATAATTGATTAATTATTGATCTCCAACTTTCACAACAGAATGGGTGTAAGGTTCTTCTGCAGTGAAATACCAGGTCAGGTCAACAAGCGCCATATCCATTTCGCCGGCAAATTTCCATTTATCTTCCCAACGGTCGCTGGAAACCGGAGCCATGTAATAATACGAGGCCGGGCTCGAAGCGTTTGGTCTGCTGTCGGTTTTGTTGGCAGTTCCCCACCATTCGTAAACGGTTTCGCCTGCTGCATTAATGGTTGTCATTCTGAATTTATAGCGTTCGTCGCGGCCCCAGCCTTCCTGCTTGAAAGTAAGTGGCTGAGAAGAGGCTTTCCAGACACCACCACCCTGATAAGTACCTGAGAAAAGGAATTCATCGGTCGGGCTGAAATACAACTGCATGTCGGTAATCTCGGTATATACAGCCGAACCAACATTGAAATCGAGATTGATGCGATAAACTGCCGTTTTGTCAACCGAGCTGGTTGATGTACCTTCTTTCAACTGGTTGCTGGCTACATAGAATTGGCGAGGTGTTCCAACTTTTCCATCAGTGAAATAGTAGGTTTCACCGGCTGTAAGTTTGGTGTAAACTTCAAATTCGCCGGGAGCAGTCGATTTCATCATGCTGGCATTGGCCAAAGTAGTTCCGCCTTCAGAAGCGGCACCTGTTACATACACGTCAACCGGAATCTCAGCAAAACCAGCCAAACGGGTAATTGTAATCGTGCGGGTTTCGTCGGCTTTCACATCATTGATACCTTTTGATGAAAACACGGTCCAGATCAGTTTGCCGATTTCTGACGACTGGATACCAGCCATCGCAGCAATCTTGTTCAGTTGTTTGTGGGTAATGGTAGCGTGGTTATAGCCGCCATTGTTGTCGGATGCCATGCGATAAACAGGCGAAGAAAAATCGCCACCTTCTTTATCGAAAGCAACTTCATAAAGAACCATTCCGCTGTCTTCAGCTTTGGCCGGTTCCCATTCGAAATACAATGAAGCTGAAGC
>JAEWME010000457.1 GCA_023393265.1 Bacteroidota bacterium
TCCAAGGCTTGTGATTAAAAAGTCCTGAACTGATTTTTCTGCACCCGAAATAACAGCGGTGTCATATCCAAACAATAATCCACCCAGGGTTGCCACTAAAGTGATCCCTATGATAAATTTCGTGTTACGTTCTTTCATCTGGTATAATTAGTTATAGGTTTATCAGAAGAAGTTGTCTGAAAAGTTGAATCAATCTTTTCAGACAACTTTCTTGAGGGTTAAATATAGCAATTAATCAACTGTTCCAGTTTTTCCTGCTTGCCGCTGATTTGTTTTGGTTCACCAGCCTGCTTTGCATAAGCATAAAGATCTTCCAGCCCAAGTTTACCTTGTTCAAATTCAGCACCTTTCCCTGAGTCGAAAGAAGCGTAGCGATTGTCTTTCAATGCAACGTAGTCTGAATCTTTCAGGATTTTGTCGGCGATAACCAATGCGCGGGCAAATGTATCCATGCCGGAAACATGAGCGATGAAAATATCGTCAAGATCAGTTGAGTTACGACGGGTTTTTGCATCGAAGTTTACACCACCGGTTGTGAAACCACCAGCCTGAATAATTTCGAGCATGGCTTCGGTAACTTCGTAGATGTTGGTCGGGAATTCGTCTGTATCCCATCCGTTTTGGTAGTCACCCTTGTTTGCATCAATTGAACCAAACATACCCATGTCGCGGGCCATGCGCAGTTCGTGAGCGAAAGTGTGACCGGCTAAAGTGGCATGGTTCACTTCAATGTTCATCTTGAAATCTTTGTCAAGTCCGTGAGCTCTCAGGAAACCGACGACAGTCTGAGTGTCGAAATCATACTGATGTTTCATTGGTTCCATTGGCTTTGGTTCAACCAGGAAGGTGCCGGTGAATCCTTTAGAACGGGCGTAGTCGCGTGCCATTCCGAGGAATTTGCCCATGTGTTCAAGCTCGCGTTTGGTGTCGGTATTATGGAGACTCATGTAACCTTCGCGACCGCCCCAGAATACATAGTTTTGTCCGCCCAGTGCGATGGTAGCTTCCATGGCATTTTTAATCTGAACAGCCACATTGGCCACTACATTGAAATCGGGATTGGTTGATGCGCCGTTCATGTAGCGTGGGTTTGAGAATACGTTTGCAGTTCCCCAAAGCAATTTGATCCCGGTAGCTTCCTGACGTTCTTTTGCGAAGTCGATCATAGCCGATAAACGTTTTTCGATTTCGAAAACCGAGCCGTCGCCAACTACGTCAGTGTCGTGGAAGCAGTAGAAAGGAGCATCAATTTTGCTGATAAATTCGAACGCAGCATCCATTTTTTCTTTGGCAGCGGTCATTGGGTCAGAAGCTCCAACCCAAGGAAAAATCTGGGTTCCGGGGCCAAAAGGATCGCCACCGTCGCCGCAGAATGTATGCCAGTATGCAATTGCAAACCGCAAATATTCTTTCATGGTTTTACCCAGAATCATTTGGTCAGGATTGTACCATTTGAATGCCATTGGATTTTTTGAATCCGGTCCCTCGTATTTGATTTGTCCAATACCTGGGAAATACTCTTTGTTTCCTTTAAATACTGTCATGATGTTTGAATTTTTACCTCTACAACCTCCCCGAAGGGAGGCTACAGAGCTCGTGATTTTTCTTATTGTTTTTGTTTAATTCTATATTTGAATGGGTAGTAAAGCATTTAATCCTTGCTTTTTCTTTCTGCACATTGTGTTACAATGCTTTTTCAAGTACAGCCTTCCAGCTTTGATAGGCCGCGTCGTACTCGGCTTTCTTTCCTGCATCCGGAACAATGGTATCCAGCTTCTTCAGGCTTGCAAAAGCTTCTTTGGCCGAAGCATAATAACCCGAACCGATTCCTGCTCCCCGGGCAGCACCGATCGATCCGTCGGTATTGTATAGTTCTATTGTGGCTCCGGAAACGCCCGCCAGTGTTTCTCTGAAAATCGGGCTGAGGAACATATTAGCTTTTCCGGCACGAATAACCTGAGCCTTGATGCCGATTTGTTCCATAATTTCCATTCCGTATTTGAATGAAAAAACAATTCCTTCCTGGGCGGCCCTGAAAAGATGCGCTTCAGTATGCGTATTGAAAGCCAAGCCCGAAATTTGTGCGCCGATGTTTTTGTTGCGCAGTACGCGTTCAGCTCCATTGCCAAAAGGTAAAATACTTAAACCTTCGGCTCCGATGGCGATGCCGACAGCTTTTTGATTCATTTCTTCGTACGAAAAAGCCTTGTTGCCAACATATTTGTTCAGCCACGAGTTGAGGATGCCTGTTCCGTTGATGCAAAGTAAAACGCCAAGTCGGTTTTCTTTTTCAGAATGGTTGACGTGTGCAAATGTGTTTACACGGGAAAATGGATCGTATTTCACTTCGCCGCTCACACCATAAACAACACCCGATGTTCCTGCTGTGGTGGCGATTTCGCCTGGGTTCAACACATTCAATGAGAGGGCATTATTAGGCTGGTCGCCTGCCCGATAGCTGATTTTGATGCCCTCGGTCAGCCCAAGTTCTGCTGCTGCTTCGGAACTTACGGTACTTTGCACCGAGAATGTCGGGACAATTTCAGGAATGAATGATTTGTCGAAGCCATAATATTCGAGCACCATGTCGGCTACAGCGTTTTCTTTAAAATTCCAAAGGATTCCTTCCGACAGGTTTCCTGCGGTGGTTTTTATTTCTCCTGAAAGCTTCATGGCAATGTAATCGCCCGGAAGCATGATTTTATAGATTTTTGAATATAACTCAGGTTCGTTGTCTTTCACCCATTTAAGTTTAGAAGCGGTGAAATTACCGGGTGAATTAAGAAGGTTCGAAAGACATTTTTCCTGACCAATTTTGGCCAAAGCTTTGTCGCCGATTTCAGCAGCGCGGCTGTCGCACCAGATAATAGAGGGGCGCAGCACTTTTTGGTTTTTATCAACGGCAACCAGTCCGTGCATTTGATATGAAATTCCAATGGCGTCAATGTCTTTGGGGTTGGCTTTCGACTGGCTCATCACATCGCCCAGCGCGAGTTTCAGGTTTTCCCACCAAAGTTCCGGGTCTTGTTCGGCCCAGCCGGGCTTCCCCGCCGTGATTTTCATTTCCTGGTTGGGGTAGAAAGCAGTGCCAACGCAGTCGCCCGACTGGCCGTCGATGAGCGACGCTTTGATGGATGAACTGCCGATATCGAATCCTAATAAATACATGTTATTCAAGTTAGAAGTTTTGATTATTTGTTGCGGGTTACGTGATGCGTGTTACGAGTATAAACTCAAAACTCACAACCTGGAACTCGTAACGTTTTTAGTTAAGCCGTTCTGTTCTGGTATGCTCGACAAAACTAGAGTAACAATTCCCTATCTCAAAATATGAAATACTGTTATAAAACATCTATTAAAGAGATTTCCTGATGGTCAGTTTGGTTGGTATTACTGTGTTTATTTTTTCGCCTGTACTAACGAATTCTGCAATTTTTTTGCCCATCAGTTCGAAGTCGGTTGAGATGACTGTAATACCGTCTTTTACATACTTTTTCATTGGTGTCTCGTTGTATGAGATTACGCCAACATCTTGACCTGGCATTAGATTTTTTTGGTGGCACTGGTCGAGAAATTTGGCCAGCGTACGGTCGCTCACAAGCAAATAAAGCTCCCCTTTTTGAATGTCGAACTTTTTGTAATCATATAGTACCTTGAATGACAATTTATTGTCTTTGCAAAAATTTTCGAAATATTCAACTGAGACTCTCGGATGATATGTAAACGCCGGATAGAGGTAGATGAATTTCTCATATTTTCTGATGAGGCCGATACCGCTTTCGAGTGAGTCGTAGAGCGACTGACCAAAATCCTGATAGATTGAAGATGCACCAGAGATCGAATTAATGTCCCAGTCGATAATGAGCAGCTTCGAATCAGGAATTTGCCGGGTAATTTCGGGAACCCGCTCATGGTCAAAATTCATGATAATATACTTGGTGTATTTTCCGATGCTTTCTTTGATGATTTTCTCGAAGTCGTCGATGTTATAGTGGTGAAAATGCAGGTCAACCGCTATGTTTTCAGGAAGATTATCGAGAAAAGAACCATAGAGTACCTCTTTGTAGGCTTTAAAGGTGTCGAGGAACAGAAACACTTTGGTAACAGCCTTCGCGACGAAGTAGCCCCGGTTAGGAACCGATTCAATGACTCCCCGGTTTTTCAGTTCAGCATAAGCTTTAAAAACGGTGTCACGCGAGAGAGCACTTTCTTTGCATAACTGGTTTACAGAAGGGAGCATATCGCCCACCTGAAGCAGATTTTTGCTGATCGACTCATTAACGGAGTCGATTAATTGTTGGAATTTTAACAGGTTCGACTGCTGATTTACGGTGAAATGAAATTTGCTCTCCATAAAAAGGTTATAGGTGTTCTGTTCTGGTATGCAAACATACACAATCCGAATTAAAACGCAAGATAAAATTTCCACGAACTGTCTTTGGTTTCTGCATCGTGTTGTTTCCATGGCTTTTCTTGCTAATTTTAAGCCTGACTAATATGAATAATCTGACTATGAAAAGACTTACTTTTTTGCTTTTTATTTTCCTGATAATTAGCAATGTGAATGCCCAAAAGTGGGTGAAAGTATGGGGAGATGAGTTCAATACACCCGGGCTGCCCGACACTTCGAAGTGGAGCTACGAGGTTGGAAAAATCAGAAACAACGAACTTCAGTATTATACCGTCAAACGATCGGAAAATGCCAGAATTCAGGATACGGTACTGATTATTGAAGCGCGCAAAGAAAAATATATGGGTGCCGATTATACTTCGGCCAGCCTGATTTCGAAATTCAAAGGCGACTGGCAATACGGAAAGATGGAATTCAGTGCCAAAGTTCCGGGTGGAAAGGGAACCTGGCCTGCAATCTGGATGATGCCTACTTACAACGAATATGGTAGCTGGCCCAAAAGTGGTGAGATTGACATCATGGAATATGTTGGTATGAACCCTTCGAACTTATATTTTACTGTTCACTATGAAGGTACTGATGGAACAGGTCACCAAAGTTCGGGTGGCAGCACGGTCATTTCGCAGCCATACAACCGCTTTATTAAATTCACACTCGAATGGTCGCCCAGTGCGATTAAGTGGTATGCCAATGACAAACTTTGCTATACCTATAATAAAAGTGCCGACGATCAGCGTGTGTGGCCTTTCAATAAAATGTTTTACCTGATTCTGAATCTGGCTTATGGCGGTGCATGGGGCGGTCAGCAAGGTGTTGACGATACTAAGCTACCACATCAGTTCCTGATCGACTATGTCCGGGTTTACCAGTTTGAGGAGTCGGAAGGACCATTTTCGTTGGAAGTTGATAAGCCCGTCGGCGGAACTGTTACTGTTTCTCCTGAGCAGGAAAATTACGAGGATGGAACGCCAGTAAAACTCACGGCAGTGCCCGAAGAAGGTTATGTCTTTGATAAATGGCTGCATGTGGGCGCCGAAAATCCAATTCAACTGGAAATGAACAAAGACTGGAATATTACGCCCGTGTTTGTAAAAAAAAACGAGATCA
Organism: Bacteroidota bacterium; assembly: GCA_023393265.1. Lineage (GTDB taxonomy): Bacteria > Bacteroidota > Bacteroidia > Bacteroidales > Prolixibacteraceae > Aquipluma. Next base: position 5,519 of record JAEWME010000457.1, read on the forward strand.
TTCAGAACGGTGATTTCAGTAACCGGTTAAGCAGTTGGAGTTCCTGGTCGGAAGCATCAGTTGCTCCGGTTTTTAGTTTATCGGCCGACGACAGCATTTTTGTTTGCGATATTTCCAAATCAGGAACGGCGAACTGGCACGTTGTGGAGCAGCAACTCAATATTCCTTTGGTTCAGGGGGCAACCTATAATGTGAGTTTCGATGCCTGGGCCGAAAACCCGAACTCCATGCTTTTGATTCTTTCGCGGAACTCTGGGACTTATGCCGATTATTACAGCACGACGAAAAGTGTGACCTCGACTCCACAGCATTTTACCTGGTCGGTGAAAATGACTTACGCATCCGACAACAACTGCCGTTTCGGTTTTGGCCTCGGCCTCTTCTCCGGAAAAGTTTACATCGACAATGTTAGTGTTGAAAAAGTTTTGGCAACAGATGTTGAGTCATTGACAAAACCAGACGAAGTGGCATTCGCAGTTTATCCAAATCCGGCCACTTTGATGCTCCGGATTATCAGCCACTGCGACATGAAATCGCCGGTATCGGTCAGCCTATTTAATCTTCAGGGGCAATTAGTAACAGTTTTGAAAAGCGATGCAGATTTCGAATCTGGTAATTCCATAGAAATCGATCTTCGGAAGTTTTCGGTTCCAAAAGGTCTTTACCTGATCCGTTTTGTTTCAGGAGAAAAACAATTCATTCAAAAGCTGGTAATAAACCAATAATTAAAATACCTAACTAAACTATACTGATTATGAACCAACGAATTCTAAACTTTTTGGTGATGATGACCTGCGTTTTTGGATTTTCATCAGCATTCTCACAACCCTATCAACCGACATGGGAATCGCTTGATTCGCATAAAATGCCACAATGGTACGACGATGCTAAACTTGGATTGAGCATGCACTGGGGTGTCTATTCCGTTCCGGCCTGGGCACCGCGCGAAAATGGCATTTCGTATGCCGAATGGTATGGGATGCGAATGACCGAAAAGGACAATCCAACCTACACCTACCACCGGACGAAATATGGGAGCGATTTCAGCTACGACCAGTTTATCCCGATGTGGAAGGCTGAGTCGTACCGTCCGGAAGAATGGGCGAAATTTGCGAAAAAGATGGGCGCTAAATACATGTTCATCACCTCGAAGCATCACGATGGCTTTTGCCTTTGGCCAAGCAAGTACACCGATCGGAATGCGATGAAAATGGGACCTAAAAAAGATATTCTTGGGGAGTATTTTGCTGCCGCCCGAAAGGAAGGATTAAAAGTTGGTTTGTACTACTCGCTTTTCGAATGGTTCAATCCGCTTTATACCGGAAAAGATATTCCGTATGCCGGGCTCAAAAAAGTTAATAACTATGTCGACGACTACATGATTCCGCAAATCAGGGAATTGATCGATCTGTATCATCCGGACTTTTTTTATTTCGATGGCGAATGGGACCATCCGGAATCATTCTGGAAAATGAAAGAGGTAGTTGCCTATTTTTACAACGAAGCAGCCAAACGCAATCAGGAAGTATTTGTGAACGACCGTTTTGGTGCAGGAGAGCGTGGAAAGCACGGCGACTTGTACAATGTGGAGTATAGC
>JAEWME010000017.1 GCA_023393265.1 Bacteroidota bacterium
ACCTGAAAGAAAAATATGGTGCTAAAAACCTGGTGCTCGATTTGCGTTCCAACCCTGGTGGATTGCTCATGGAAGCAGTCCGGATCGTCAATTTATTTGTGCCGAAAGGACAGGAGATTGTCAGTACACGCGGTAAAGTGAAGCAATGGGACAAAACCTACACAGCAACCGAAAGTCCGGTTGATACCATTATGCCGATTGCTGTTTTGGTGAACCGGGGCTCGGCTTCGGCTTCCGAAATTGTTGCCGGCGCCATTCAGGACCTCGACCGTGGAATGATCATTGGTACACGTACCTTCGGGAAAGGACTGGTGCAGACAACCAGGGACCTGAGTTATAACGCCAAGCTGAAAATTACAACCGCCAAATACTACGTGCCAAGTGGCCGCTGTATTCAGGCGCTCGATTATAGTCACCGCAACGAGGATGGAAGCGTGGGCATTGTTCCCGATTCACTCATCTCAAAATTCAACACTAAGAAAGGCCGTATTGTATTTGATGGTGGCGGTATTGCTCCCGATGTGGCTGTGGCCGACCAGACGTTGAGCAACGTGGCTGCCAACCTGGTGACTCAATCTATTATTTTCGATTATGCAACTTATTTCAACAGCAAAAACGAAAAGATCGATTCTCCCGATGACTTTAAAATCACACCTGATATTTATACCGACTTTATTCAGTACGTGAAAAATCAGGACTTTAAATATGAATCGAAAACGGAGGAGGAACTTGATCAGTTGCTCGACATTGCCAAGAAGGAAAAATATTACGATGTATCAAAAGACGAGTTCGACAAACTGAAGACATTGCTGGGACACAACCTCGATCAGGATTTGACTCATTTTAAAGATGAGATTTCGAGTTTGCTGACAGATGAAATTGTTTCAAGGTATTATTACCAGAAAGGTGCAATTAAGGCGTCGCTGCATGACGATGAGGACATTGATAAGGCGATTGATATTCTGCACAAGCCAGCCGATTATGCTTCGATCTTCGACAAAGGCCGTATCATTAAAGTGAATTAGTTTCCCGTTTTAAGGGTACACAACATTATAAAATCAGCAGAAACAGCTTCGGTTGTTTTTGCTGATTTTTTATTCCCCGATATACTTTGTACCTACAAATTTCTTGATCCAGTCCATTGAGCCGTACTCCTTTTCCATTTGTTTCACGAATGCCTGGGCTTCTGCGTCACGTTTGGTTTCGTAAAGCGCTTTTACCATGAATGTTCGGAGTAGCATTTTTTGCCAGTTACATTTTTCTTCGGAACGGGCATCCATCAATGCAAGCGCTTTTCGGTAAAGCGCGAGGCCTTCTTCTTTGTCGCCGCCAAATGCTGCCGGGCGATAAACCAGCGAGTTTCCCTTTTCAATATACCCTGATGGTTCTTTCGGATCCAGACTGATAGCCTTATCAATATGTGAAAGACTTTTGGGGCCCAGGAATGGCGCTTTATAAAAAGCCAATGCAATTTTGTAGCCGTAAAAGGCTCCGGCGAGTGCATGAAGTCGGGCATCCCGCGGATATTTTTCCAACAGCTTATCCAGCAAGGCATCGGCTTCGTCAACATGTTTGCGGGCAGCATCTTTTTGCCCTTGCCCAATCTGGTACCCTACGAGCCCATACATCGCTTTCACCGTTTCTGTTTGCCATTCCAAACTCTGGTTCTTGGCTTTCTCCATTTCTGCAATCAGCGAAGGCCAGGGCGCCATTGTTCCGGCCCGGTAGCTGTCATAAAAAGCGCACTGGTAATAGCTCAGATCTTTGGTCTGCGCCATGGTACTAAAAAATGGCAAAAGCAACAACAATGTCAGTCCACATAGGCGATTTTTCTTCCTTTCCATTCTGTCTGTTTTCGTCGGTATAAATTGTAAATAACTGTGGCTGTAAAGCTAATCATCAGGACTGGGTGTAGCAGAACCGCCGCCAAAACATTCTGTCGGGCGGCTGCCGAAATAAATATACGGTTTGCAATCGTAAGGACAAGAAAAGCCAATAATCCGGGAAATCCGGATGCAACACCAACCACAAAAGGCCCTGAAATAACAATCATCCAGTAAATCAGCATCAGCAGTTTTCTTCCACCAAAATATTGGTGAATGTTTCTCGAAAATCCTAAGATTGCCTCATCCCATCTTTCGTACATCTGACAATGGATGTCGCTATTGCCAAGTAAAACGGCCATCTTTAATCCTGAAGTTTTGATCAGACGCGCGAGCAATATGTCTTCCACATTCCGGTTTTTCACTTTTTCGTGCCAGTGATTTTGCCGGTAATTTTCGGATTCAAACATCATAAACTGTCCGTTGGCAGCGGCAAGCGACGGAAACCTGCTCGTTTGTACCAGCTTCATCGGCAAAAGGCTTTGCAAAATCCAGTTCATCATCGGAACAGTTGTTTGGGCGGCAAAAGTCTTCATTTCCTGGTGTGGGAATACCGAAAGCAAATTCAACTTTTTCTCCTGAAAAAAGGCAACCGCTTTAGAAATGGCGTCCTGGCTGAGTGTTACGTCGGCATCGAGAAAAATCAGGTATTTTCCTGAAGCCTTTTGTGCCAGTTGGTCGCAGGCAAAGTTTTTGCCCAGCCAGTCTTCCGGTAAATCATCTCCGTTGAACCAACGAATGCGGGCGTCTTTCGAAGCATATTTTTCGAGTATTTCGGCTGTGTTGTCGGTCGAATGGTCATTGCAAATCCACACTTCATAGTCGGAATAATCAATCTTCAGGATGGACAATAGTAGTTTCCCTATATTAGCTGCCTCGTTTCGAACAGGAATCAGGAGAGAAACTTTGTCGAAAGATGCAGGCTTTTTATCAGGAAGATGCAGATTTGAAAAAAGATTGATCATCGAGACCGAAGTCCGAAGTGCCAGAAAAGTTAATATTGCTGCTGCAAGTATTTCCATTATTCGGTTTGCTGGTCGATACACGACTGGTAAAACAACTGGTAGGCCTTTTCGAGCGAAGCAAGATCTCGTTCGCCAGAATGGTTTTTCAGGTAAATCCTGATTTCGGGTTTGGCAAATCCGAAGTAGTCGACCAAAATAACCGCCAGCACAATTGCAATATTTGCCTGAGCATTTTCCAACAGGCGCGGTATTCCTTGCTGAAACGGGTGTATTTGCCTGTGCTGCGTCTGCATCATACCGGTTGGATAAATGGTCACCAGGTTTTTCGGGTTGCGTAAAAGTTTGGCTGCGTAACTGAGCGATTTAAGCAAATCGCGGTTATTCTTCTTCACCGAAAAAACGCCGCATTTATTCAGAAACATGCGCTTTTGCAGTTGTTCTTCGAGCATCATCACATGAAATTTACGGCCAAATATTTCCGAGGAAATTCGGTACGACCAATAGCCGTCCCACCAGCTAAAATGGTTCTGCAGCAAAAGTACCGACTGGTTTTCAGTAATGCTAAAATCCTGAAAAAATGATGTTTTACGGAAATTCAGTGATTCCTTCCAACGGAAAAAATTCCGAAAAAACCATATGTATATCTGACTGTGCCTGGCTTTGATCATAATTGCCGATTTTTGATCTGGTAGAGTTTCCACCATGGCGTTTGGGGCCATTCGTGATGTTCGTAATGATACCCAAAAAAATAACAGCTTAGCATGGCCAGGAGGTGGATCTTTCGCTGGCTTCGCGCATTGTGGGGCTTCATGGCTTCGCTATGTGGCAGCATATGCGGACGGTAAGTCCCGAAGTAAAATAACTGAAATGTAGCCAGTATAGAAGGTAAAATCCAGAAAAGTATAAGGTTCCATTGATCAATCCAAAGCTGCAAAATATTATAAAGCACCGCCATCGTGATAAACTGCACCCAAGTAATATAGTTTTTCATGAACGAGAACCACCATCTCCAGAAATTTTGAGAATGGGCACAAAAATCAGGATCGCCTTCTTCTCCTGCAAACAAGTGGTGCAATTGATGTTTTCGATTGAGTCTGGAGTACGACAGTGCTGCGAAAAACCAAATGGCCAGCTGTCCAGTGCCGGAATTAATCGATCGGTTTGGTGAGACAAGCCCGTGCATGGCATCGTGGCCGGTGATGAAAAGCCCTGTATATAAATACGTCTGGATTGCCATATGAACCGGAATTAACAGCGTGTTGTGCGATATATCGACAAATACAAGCAGATAAATTAAATGCAACAACCAAAGTACGATAATCAGTATGGCAATCAACAGACCCGTCACGATATCCTAAATAAGAGATTTAAAGACAAAAAGAAAATAAGTTGCATCAAAAAAAGCAGGTTGGCTATCCGGTTGTTTATTTCAACTTTCAATACCCGAACCATCAGAAACAGAAATCCTGAGACCAGAAACCAGTCGATGTAATTTTTATGCGGAATTTCGTTAAACGCCCATCCCCACATGTCGGTTGCAATGGCTACCGGTTCCATTATCCAGTCGAAAATTACCATGATCAGCGCACCGGCGAATGGGAAATACCAGGTTCCGCGGATGGGCCGGAGCAAAGCCGAAATACCATAAACAAGAATCAGCCAGTTGATGCCGATTGTCAGAGGAGTATTCCAAAGCTTGATGCCGAGCGAATTTCCGTATTTATAAAACCCAAAAAGCAATTGTGTGTTCACGCCAACTACTTCAACCAGAAACCCAGCCAAAGCTATTCCTGAAAAAATGAGCCAGCTTCGCAGGTTCCTGGGATGATGAAAATACAATAGCGCTGCGCCTGCTGCGATAATACCGAATGGAGTCAGTTTCTGAAACAGCGGCTCCAGCGGTCTGATCATGAATCCGGCAATTCCGACCAGGTACCAAAGTACAATGAGAATTTTGGCGATGTTTGTCTGCGATTGAAGGTTCATTTTTTTTGTTTTTTTAGTTGTTCGGCGATTAGTTTATCAACTATTCGTGCCGATGAAAGACAGAGAGGAATTCCGCCTCCGGGATGTACGCTACCTCCAACAAAATACAGCCCGGCAATGTCGTTCCTGAAATTTGGATGCCGGTTGAAGGACGCATAGCGGCTGTTAGAGCTCGTCCCGTAAAGCGAGCCATTAACCGAACCTGTTTGCATGTAAATACCAGGTGGCGACAGAATTTCTTCGGCAACGATTAGCTTTTCAATGTTTTTACCCAGCATTTTGCCCAGCTTTTCCAAAATGTTTCTCCGCGATTTTTCAATCATTGCCTGCCAGTTTTGCCCAAGGTCTGCAGGTGCATTAATCATCACAAACCAGTTCTCGCAACCTTCCGGGGCATCGTCTTTTCTGTATTTGCTGCTTACGTAAATATAGATGGTTGGGTCGTCAAAAATTTCCTGCTTTTCGAACAAAAAGTGGAATTCTTCGCTGTAGTTGTCGCTAAAAAAAATGTTGTGGATGTCCAGCTCCAGAAAGATTCCGTTGATCCCCCAATAAAAAATGAGCGCAGATGAAGAACGCTCTTCTTTCTCAATTTTTCTCAGTCGTTTGGCGTCGGGCAATAGAGACGAGTAAAATCGGTGGATATCGATGTCGCTGATAACCAAATCGGCAGGATAATTTGCTTTGTTGGTTGAAACTCCTGAAGCTTTTCTTCCGGAAACTACTACTTTTTCTACGGTTTCACCAAAATGAAACTGCACTCCCAGTCTGTGGGCCTGCTCGAAAAGCGAGCGGGTGACTTCGAACATTCCCTTTTCAGGAATGAAGGCGCCCGTGTTGTGTTCGAGATGAGCAATCACACTCAATGTTGCCGGAGTTTTGTATGGATTGCTGCCGTTGTAGGTGGCATACCGATCGAATAATTGCACCAGGTGCTTTTCGCCCAGTTGCTTTTCATTGAAATCGTGCAAACTACTGAAAGCCTGAAGTTGTCTGAAATTGAGCAGCGTTTTCAGGGCGCTCAGGTTCATCAGGTTCTTCAGACGATGAAAGGAACCGAAAATGAACAGATCGGACGTTAGCCTGAAGACACGCTCAGATTTCCGAAGGTAATTCACAATGCGTTTTTCAGGAATATTCAGCTTGGCTGAGAATTCTTTTGCCATTTTGGTGGTGTCGCTGAAAGCAGTGAGCCGGACACCATCAGGATAGAAATATTTGGTGATGACGGCAAGCTTTTTTACCTCAAACCGAAGGTCATTATCAAGCAGTCCGAGCACCATATCGGGCAGCGTAAGGAGCGACGGACCGGCGTCAAACCGAAATCCTGCCATCATACGTTGCGAGATTTTTCCACCTGATTTTTCTGCCGATTCAAATACGTCGACAACCAGTCCTCTGCGCGCCAGTCTGATAGCTGAAGCGAGCCCTGCGACGCCCGAACCGATGATGACGACCTTTCCCATAATTCAATAAATTTATGCAAAGCAACAATGTTTGCAAAATAAATCCGTAATTTACTAAAACATTTCCGGCTTACTTTGTTTAAGTATATCGCAAATAAATTAAACAAATGCAAAAAGAGGTACTTATAATTGGCACTGGTTTGGGGGGATTAACTACAGCTTTACGGCTGGCGAGCAGAGGTTTTAGTGTCAAAATAGTTGAAAAGTATCATCGGGCCGGAGGCCGGTTGAACCTGCTTGAAAAAGATGGATTCAGGTTCGACATGGCCCCGACTTTTTTTAGCATGAGCTACGAGTTTCAGGAGTTAATAAAAGACTGCAGTATACCGATGCCGTTTGAGTTTGTAGAGCTCGATCCGCTCTATTCTGTGCATTTCGAAGGCGACAAGCGAAGTTATCTGATTTATAAAGATCTCCGAAGACTGGCGATTGAATTTCAGGAAATAGAACCCGATTTTGGCCGGAAAGTTGAGCGTTTTCTGAAAGCAGCCGGAGAAATTTACCACGACACGGAGAACATTGTCATTCACCGTAATTTTGATTCACTGGCGCAGTACCTGATGAAACTGACCACTGTTCCGCTCAAACATGCGCCCAAAATGTTTTACTCGATGTGGCAGGAGATGGAGCGCAACTTTGAGTCGTTCGAGGTGAAAGTGATTTTTTCGCTGGTGGGTTTTTTCCTGGGTGCTACGCCCTTTGATACACCTGCTGTCTATACGCTCCTGAACTACACCGAACTGGTACACGACGGGTATTACAACGTGAAAGGCGGCATGTACAAAATTGTAGACGGCCTGCTTCGCGAACTCGAAAAACTTGGCGTTGAAATTTTTTACAATACTGAAATTGTGTATTATAAGGTTGATGATGGTGCTATTTCAGGCTTTACAGACACATCCGGAAGAAACTGGACGGCTGATTTATTTGTAGTAAATGCCGATGCGGCCTGGTTTCGAGGATCGGTGATGAAACGGAAAGCTTTTTCGGAAGAGAAGCTTGATGAAAAGAAATGGACACTGGCGCCGCTGACGATTTATCTCGGCCTCGACACCAAAGTTCAGGGCATGTACCACCACAATTATTTCCTGAGAAGGAATTTTAAGGAGTACGCCGGGAAAATTTTCAGGAATAAAATAAAACTCGATAAACCTTATTATTATGTGAACATTCAGTCAATTCATAATCCTGATTATGCCCCTCCGGGAAAAGAATGTATTTTTATCCTTTGTCCGGTGCCCGACTTGCGGTTCAAGCCCGATTGGAGTGATGACCAGGAAATCGCCGACAGCATTGTTGCCGATTTGAGCGAAAGAACCGGTTTTGATTTTAAGGCGCACACCGAAGTTCGGGTTGTACTGAATCCGCTTCAGTGGGAGAAAATGTTTGGGCTTTACAGGGGCAGTGGCCTTGGTTTGGCGCACGACCTGAACCAGGTTGGCGGTTTCAGGCCGAAGAACAAAGATGAAAAATTCGGAAATTTGTACTATGTTGGCGCGTCGACAGTTCCCGGAACCGGGTTGCCGATGACTGTAATCAGCTCGAAGCTGGTGACTGAAAGAATTTTGAAAGACCATGGATCTTTACAGAAAAAATAATCTCGATTGCAGCCGGATAACCACCCGCAATTACAGCACTTCCTTTTCGCTGGGAGTGCGGGTTTTGAGTGTGAAATACCGCGAAGGTATTTACAGCATTTATGGTTTTGTGCGCTACGCCGACGAGATTGTCGATACCTTTTTCGATCAGGACCAACGCACCATTTTTAAAGAGTTCAGGCACGAAACATTCAAGGCCATTGAGCGTGGCTTCAGCATTAACCCGATTATTGATAGTTTTCAGCATGCCGTTCGAAAATACAGCATTGATTTCGAACTGGTTGAATCATTCCTAACCAGCATGGAGATGGATCTCGACCACGACACCTATTCAAGCGAACTGCTTAAAAAATACATCTACGGTTCGGCTGAAGTGGTTGGCCTGATGTGCCTGCGTGTATTCTATTACAACGAACCAAAAAAATACGACGAGTTGGTTATTCCGGCCAGAAAGCTCGGACAAGCATTTCAGAAAGTGAACTTTTTGCGCGATGCACACGATGATTACAAGAAAAAGGGCCGCATTTATTTTGATAACATCGATTTTGACAATTTCACCGAGGAAACGAAGCGACAACTGGAGGCTGAAATTGAAGCCGATTTCAGAGAATCGATGATAGGTATCAGGCAATTGAAAAAGCAGGTTCGTTTTGGTGTTTACCTCGCCTATACCTATTACACGCATCTCCTGAAGGAAATCAAAAAAGCGCGCCCCGATGATATCATGCGGAAGCGCTACCGCGTTACTAATACCCGAAAAAGTTACCTCCTAGCCAGTGCATATCTGAAAAACACGCTCAACATGCTCTGATATTAACTAAACTGCATTTCAGGCATTGAACTCTTTTGTTGATTCGGTTCCCTCCTCATTTTTTCCTATTTTCGTGTTCAATTTTTGGGAAATTTCATCATGTTTAAGTTTATTCTTTATCCGTTTTCTGCTATTTATGGTTTGGTTGTTTCGCTCCGGAACTTCCTTTACGACTACAAAATTTTCAAATCACATGAGTTTGAGGTGCCGGTTATTTCGATTGGCAATATCACCGTCGGCGGAACGGGCAAAACGCCGCACACCGAATACCTGGTAGAGCTTTTGAGAAAGCAGTTCAATGTGACGACCATCAGCAGGGGATACAAACGCAAAACGAAAGGTTTTCTGGAGGTAAGCAATACTTCCGTTGCTCCAGAAGTGGGCGACGAACCGCTCCAAATCAAATCGAAATTTCCGGAAGTACAGGTAGTTGTTGACGAAAAACGGGTTCATGCGATACGGAAAGTGATGGCCGACGAGAACCTAAAGTCGCCCGATGTGGTTTTGCTCGACGACGCCTTTCAGCACCGCAGCGTAACGCCGGGGATCAACATTTTGCTGATCGATTTCAACCGTCCGATCGATAAAGACATACTGCTTCCGGCAGGGCGGCTACGCGAAGCACGCTGGCAGATGCGCCGCGCCAATGTGATCATCTATACCAAATGTCCGCAGGAAATTTCGCCAATTACCCGGAGAATACTGATGAAAGATGTGGCGTTGAAGCCATATCAGACCCTGTTTTTCACCACGATGGTTTATCAGCCGTTACAGCCAGTTTTTTCTGAAGCGGCTATTCCGACACCGCTGTTGGCGAGCGATAAAGTGAGCGTTTTGCTATTGACAGGAATTGCCAATCCGGAGCATTTGCGGAAATATTTAAGTCATTTTTCAGAAGAAATATCAGAAATTAAGTTCCCCGATCATCATAACTTTAACAGCGCCAATATTCAGCAAATTGAGCAAAAGTTTGCAGCCATTGGCTCGGAAAATAAGATCATTATCACAACCGAGAAAGATTCGATGCGACTGAAAGACATGGATTTGTCGCCTGCGATGAAAGCCCGGATGTTCTATATCCCTTTGAAAATAAAATTCCTCGACAGCGAGGGTAAAAACTTTGACGATAAAATTGTGACCTATGTTAGAGAAAATAAAAGCAACCGCGACTTACATAAGCGAAAGAATAAAAAAGCCAATTGATGCCGGCATTATCCTCGGTTCGGGGCTTGGTGGTCTGGCCAAAGAAATCGATATTGAACTGACGATTCCGTACGAGGAAATTCCCGATTTTCCAGTTTCAACTGTCGAAGGTCATTCAGGAAAGTTGATTTTTGGCAAGCTTGGTGGTAAAAACGTGCTGGCCATGCAGGGGCGTTTTCATTATTACGAAGGGTACTCGATGAAGGAAGTTACTTTTCCGGTTCGCGTGATGAAGCTGATGGGCATTGAGACCTTGTTTGTGTCCAATGCTTCGGGAGGACTAAATCCAAACTACAAAGTGGGAGAAATCGTCTTCATCAAAGATCATATCAATTTCTTTCCGGAGCACCCGTTGCGTGGCAAAAATCTCGAAGAACTGGGTCCGCGTTTTCCCGACATGAGCCAGACTTATGATGCCAAACTGCGAGAGCAGGCAAAGGCTATCGCTGCAAAGAATGGCATCAAGGTTACCGAAGGTGTGTATGTTGGTGTCTCCGGCCCAACGTTCGAGACTCCGGCTGAATACCTCATGTTTCGTCACCTTGGCGCCGATGTGGTTGGCATGTCAACCGTTCCTGAAGTGATTGTCGCCCGGCACATGGGCATGACTGTTTTCGGCATTTCGATTGTTACAGACAGCGGTGTACCAGGCCAAATTGTCGAAATCTCGCACGAAGAAGTTCAGGAAGTGGCAGCAAAAGCTGAGCCCAACATGACTTTGATTATGAAAGAACTGGTTGCTGGTTTATAAACTACATGATGAACTCGCCTGCTGTTTACAAGCAAATCCCTGTCAAAACCTGGTTCCTGATTTTTGAAGGCACTTTGCCCGACATTTCTTCTTTCGGCGAAGTTCGGTTAGAACATTGGAAAAACCCGGATGTCGATGAATATCTTGAACTTTACAAGGAAGTTGGTGAAGCCTGGGGATGGACAGGCCGCTTGCTGAAAACCCGCGATGAGCTTGAACTTATCCTGAATTCAGCAAACAATGAAGTTTGGCTTTTCAGGATCGAAAGTGAAGTGGCTGGTTTCTTTGAATTAATTCGTCAGGATAGGAAAACAGAAATTGTCTACCTTGGCCTGAAACCTGAATGGATTGGAAGGGGACTGGGACAAAAACTGATCAGGGCGGCCATTGCAAAAGCCGGACAAAACGGCGAAAAAGTTTGGCTGCATACCTGCGAGTGCGACCATGCTTCGGCACTTCAGGCATACCAGAAAGCCGGTTTTAAAATTGAGAAAGAAAGTATTTCGCTGGAATATTATCCTGACTGAATATGAATACGCTACCAACTTTTGATGACATTAAAAAGGCGCATGAACGCATTCTTCCATACATTCACCGAACGCCGGTAATGACTTCTAAAAGCATCAATGAAATTGTTGGTGCGGAGCTTTTTTTTAAATGCGAGAACCTGCAAAAAGTGGGTGCATTCAAGTTTCGGGGTGCCTGTAACTCGGTTTTTGCGCTCTCTCCCAAAGAAGCAAAAGGCGGAGTCTGCACTCACTCTTCAGGAAACCACGCTGCCGCACTGGCACTGCCCGCCCGAATGCGCGGTATTCCGGCTTATATCGTGATGCCCGAAAACGCTCCTGAAATCAAGAAAAAAGCAGTGGCTGGCTACGGCGCCCAAATTACTTTTTGCGAACCAACTCAGGCTGCAAGAGAATCCACTCTGGCTGAGGTAGCCCGGAAGACTGGCGCAACCGAAATTCATCCGTACAATTATTTCAATGTGATTTGCGGGCAAGGCACTGCGGCAAAAGAACTGATCGAAGATGCTGGCGCGCTTGAAGTCGTGATGGCTCCGGTTGGCGGTGGCGGCTTGCTTAGTGGCACAGCCCTTTCGACCAAAGCATTGTTGCCCAATGCCTGCGTTATCGCTGCTGAACCTGCCGGTGCCGACGATGCTTTTCGCTCGTTTTACAGCAAAACTCTGCACCCTTCTGTTTCGCCCAAAACCATTGCCGATGGATTGCTGACCTCACTCGGCTCGCTCACCTTTCCACTGGTTTTGGCAAATGTCGACCAAATTGTAACCGTTTCAGAAGATGGTATTGTTGCAGCCATGCGAATGATTTGGGAGCGCATGAAAATCATCATCGAACCCTCGTCGGCAGTTCCGCTGGCAGCAATCCTCGAAAACAAGTTCGATTTTGAAGGGCAAAAAATTGGTATCATTCTCAGTGGCGGAAATGTAGATTTGGGCAAGCTACCGTTTTAAATTCATTTTACGAAAAAGTCCGGCCAATGACCGGACTTTCAATTTAATAAATCAGAGGGAAATCATTTTTATCTAATTTTCTTTTGAAGTTCGCCCACCATGGTCGCCAATCAACAACCACTTTCCTTCTTTTTTCATCAGAATGTCGGTCCAGGTTCCCATATTATTGGAGGTTTTCCCGGTTTCGGTGTTTTTATCTACTTCAGCGTAACTGTAGTGCACGTATGCAAATTCGCCCTTCACCCAAATGGCAAGCGGGGTAATGGTGTAAACAAGCACTTTGTGGTTTTTGGATCCGTATTCGACCCATTTACTGGTGTTCGCTTTACTCTCGGGTACTGGCGACTGGTTGTCCCAGCCTTTGTAGCTTTCGTCGAAGTAGGCCAAAAAGGCCTGAGCGTCGCCCGAAGCAGCGGCAGCCCAGTACTTTTCAACTCCGGACCAAACATCTTTTTGTTCGTTGCTCCATTCCTGGGCCAGTACCGAATGAGCAAAATTTGTTGCTGTCAGAACGAAAATCACAAGGAAAAAATAAATCCGTTTCATAATCGTAATTTTTAGGTTAATAAATAAAACCGGTATTTATATCGGGTTAAACGACAATCGGCAAAGGCTATCAAGCTGCGAGTCGTACTTTCGCAACTGAGCTAGTTGATAAATTGTTCTTTTTTTAACCTTTTTTTCCCTGTCTGTCCGGAAGGATTCCGGATCTATTCCGATCTGAGTTGACCGGAAATCGCCTGCGCAAAGTAAAGGACATTCAACTCTTATATTTGTTCACGGTGATCGAAATAAATTGATTATGAGCTATTAATATGTTCTGTTTATGAAATTGTTTTGCTTTTTTCCGAAGAGGATTTTAATTGATCCCGAATTTAGCTTCTCAGACTGTGCTTTCCCAGATATCCTGCTGTTGCTGAAAATTTGGTATATTTATCTACTTTTGACTTTCCCAGAGAAATTGAAACAAATGAAACGAGTGGCCGGAATGTTTGCTTTGTTGTTTTTTTGCGCGATGGTATTATCGGCGCAAACGAAGGGCACGTTATCGGTTTCGGCGGTTACCTGCACTGCCGGTGGAAATTATGCTCCCAAAAACGTGATTGCCATCTGGGTAGAGGACAGTTCAGGAAAATTTGTAAAGACATTGCTTCAGTATGGAACCAAACGAAAAACTTTTCTGAACAACTGGGGATCAGCGACCCGAGCTGCAGGAAGCAGCTACAATTCAACCGATGCAGTTACCGGCGCAACCCGTACGGCTTTTGGAACGGTATATTGTAATTGGGATGGAACGGATTTTAACAAAAAATTGATGGCAGACGGTGAATACAGGCTGAGGCTGGAGCTGACCGACAAAAACGCCACCGGGAATGTGCTTACTTACCCATTTAATAAAGGGCCGAAAAACCAAAGTATGGCGCCATCGGCAGTTTCGGGCTTTTCGGCAGTTTCGATTAACTGGACAACAGCTAAAATTCCTGGTGTGAACAAAACACCATCAGGAAACGATATTCAGATCTTTCCAAATCCGGGGCAGGGAAAATTTGCCGTTATCACAAAAGAAATTTTGAGCCTCACGGTAACAAGTCTAACCGGGCGAGTCGTCTGTATCAGTCAGAACCCAACGGTCGACATAACAGATCAGCCCAATGGTGTATATTTTATTACGATCAAAACGCCGAAGGAAACTGTCACTCAAAAGATCATCAAGAATTAATCAGCCTTTAATCTTTCTTAGGAATCCATCCAGTGTTTGGTGATTGGATCTTTCGGTATAATGCTGGTATATAATGGATTTTATAATTCGGCCAAAAAATGGCAGGTTTTGTTGCCACGCCTCACCGATTCGAGAATTTTCAGGCTGATAGGGCGTCCGAGTGCGGTTTCGAAAATGGTTTGATGCGTGGCGCGGGTGCACTCGCAATGCAGGTCGTGAGGCTTTGCAGGCCGGTATTTGTCTGCCGGGCAGTAACATCCCGACGAAACTTCACCGTATCGGATGTGTACCTTATTATCTTCCTGCCATACTTCGAAGTTACTTTTGTAGACCTCAATCAGCTTGTTCAGGTCGCCTTTGCCTTTTTCGGCAATATCGCTCTTAAATTTGAACCGGTTGAAACATCCGCGTCCACAACCAGCCATTAGTTTTATTTTTGTCTCTTCGTCGAGTTCCGTTTCGATGGTATTCATCAGGTCGGCAAGCCAGTTTTGCACAAATTCTTTTTCCTGAATCAGTTGCTGGTATTTTTCATCCTCAGGAGCAGTTGATTCGGCTGCCACCAATTTGGAAACGGGTATCAGGAAACAACCGGAACAAACGCCCAGTGTAAGTGAGTTTTTAAAAAAGTCTTTTCTGTCCATGTTAGTTAATTGAAGATTTTTACAAAGAGACAGTTTACCTCTGGAACATCCCCTAAATTGCTTGGTGAATGACAGAAAAGGGTTGATGAAAACAGACGAATCAAAGCATAGGGCTCAGCAGTCGGGCGAAAGACTCCTTGATTTTATTTAGCCTTGGCCGTTTTGTCCACTTCTCCAGAAAAACCTGTTCGCTTTTCGATTGATCGTTTAGAAACTGTGCTGCCAGTGTTTGGGCAATCTCCGGGTCATAAATCATCGCATTTACTTCAAAATTGGTTTCAAGGCTCCTGAAATCGAGGTTGGCCGTGCCAACAGAAGAGAACACATCGTCAACTACAATGACTTTGCTGTGGGTGAATCCGGCTTTGTAGAAGTATATTTTTATGCCTGCTTCGAGCAATTCTTCGATGTATGAATTTGTCCCCCATTTGGGTGTGATGGCATCCGAAAGCCCCGGAACGATGATCCTGACATCAACTCCACCGAGCGCTGCCGTTTTTAGGGCTGTGACAATATCAGAGGTTGGCATTAGGTAGGGTGTCGAAATATAGACGTATTCATTGGCCGAGGCAATGGCCATAAAATAGGCCTGGCTGATGCTTTCCCAATCGGAATCGGGGCCGCTGGCTGTCATTTGAACCAGCTTGCCGATACCCGGTACAAATGGCCTGAAATAGTTGTCGCCCCGAAGCACTTCTTTCGAGACAAAATACCAATCGGCCATAAAAATGATCTGGAGCGCAGTGGCAGCCCCTCCTTTCACTTTCAGGTGCGTGTCGCGCCAGGCACCAATCTCCGGAATTCCTTCGAGGTAGCGGTCGGCAAAGTTGAGGCCACCTACAAATGCAGTTTCTCCGTCGACCACGAGAATTTTGCGGTGATTCCGGTAGTTCACCCTCGAAGTGAGCATCGGGAAACGCACTTTCATGAAACAGTCGACCTGAACACCTGCATCCGACATCGACCGGATAAATTTTTTATTTAGCTCCCAACTTCCAACATCGTCAAAAATGAGGCGCACCTCTACACCTTCTTTTGCTTTCCGGATAAGCGTTTCACGAAGCCTGTTGCCAATTTTGTCGTTTTCGATGATGTAATATTCGAGGTGGATGTGGTGGCGGGCATTTTCCATGGCCTCAAAAATCTCAGGAAAAGTCTGGTCTCCGTTCAAAAGAACTTTTACCTCGTTATCGCTAGTTAGTATCGCATTCGAGTTGGTAAGCATCAGGTTGATGAGTCGCCGTTTTTCGAATAGTTTTTCACCAAGCAAGGTGTGGTTTTTCGGCAAATTGTCGAGTTGTTCCAATGTCAGATTTCGAAGTTTTTCGAGGTCTTTGAG
>JAEWME010000078.1 GCA_023393265.1 Bacteroidota bacterium
GTATAACTGTACTATACATTTTGATCCTGCTCTGAAAGGTTCCAAGTTTAAATACACGGCTACTATTAAAGATGAAACAATCGGAGAAATTCTACATATGTTGGAAATGTCGACAAACACGATTGAAACAGAAATTAAAAACAGGGAGGTGTATATCAGGAAAAAATAATAAGAGCAGTGTTGCGACCACTGCCCTTATCGAATTAATCATATTACATATTAACTCTGAAAAAACAAATTTATGAAAAAAAAATGGTTCCAAACGGACTACAGGTACTTATTTGCCTGTATTTCAAAATTATTTAAAGTCATGAGAATTAGTATTTTTCTAACCCTTCTGGTGACCTTACAATCATTCGCGATCGATAATTATGCTCAAAATCAAAGAATCGATCTGAAGGTCTCTCAAACTAATCTAGTTAACGTTTTAGATAAGATCGAAAATGAAACGGATTTTTTCTTTTTCTATAACAATCAGATGATTAACCTCGATAAAAAAGTTTCTGTCGATTTAAAAGGAAAAACGATTAACGAAATTCTGGATGCTATTTTTGGCGGAACAGATGTGGAGTATACAATTAATAACCGCCAGATTATTCTCTCGTCGAAGGGTTTACCGGCTGAGCAAAATCGAACCATATCCGGAAGAGTTTTTGATTCATCCGGGGGGCCATTGGCCGGAGTTTCTATTGTAGTAAAAGGTACCAATCAGGGAACTTTATCGGACAGTAATGGAAACTATTCGCTAACCAACCTCCCGCAAAATGCTGTCCTTCAGTTTTCGTTCATTGGGATGCAGTCGGTTGAAAAAGAAGTAGGAAACGAGAAGCAGATCAATATTACGATGGTTGAGAGCACGCTTGGCATTGAAGAAGTGGTTGCTGTTGGTTATGGTACAACCAGAAAAAGCGACATTTCCGGCTCACTCGTATCGGTTAGCAGCGACGAGATGCTGAAGAAAAATCCGACCAACATCTTGCAAGGCATAAAAGGCATTGCTGCCGGTGTTATGGTTACGGCACAGGACGGAGCACCCGATGCCAACTCATCTGTTCGGATTAGAGGTGTTGCGACAATTAATGGTAGTGCCAAACCACTTTATGTGGTTGACGGCGTTCAGGTGGGGACTGATGCCAATTTCATCAATCCGAGCGACGTAGAGAGCATTGAAATCCTGAAAGATGCTTCAGCCACTGCTATTTACGGTTCTGCAGGAGCTAACGGTGTGATCATGATTACAACCAAACATGGTAAGGCTGGTGCCGTTCATATTACTTTTTCTGTTGATTATGGCGTTCAAACCCTGGCTTCGACATTGGATGTATGCAACGCCGATCAGTATGCTAAGAATATTCGCACAGCGCGCGAGAATGATGGTGCAGTACTTCAAAACCAGATATTTTCGGCACAATATGATGGTCAAAGAAAAACCATTGATTGGCAAAAGGAAATGACGCGTGTTTCTCTGAAGCAACAATATAATCTTTCTGCTTCAGGTGGCACCGAAAAAACCCAATCAACATTATCGCTTAGCTACCTGAATAATGATGGTATTGTAATAAATTCAAATATGAACAGGCTTACAGCCCGCGCCAATGTTGTCACCAAAGTCGCAGATATTATTGAACTTGGCGGAGATATTAATTTTGTTCATACCGAATCTCACGGTAGTAATGCCAGTGTAGGTAATAATGGAAACTTATCATCACTTCGCGACTGGGCATTCCAGTGCCCGACAATGGATTACATCGATCCTACTACTAATAAGTTTATTAGTCCGAATGTAGTAAATGCAAACGGAACCTATGGTTCGCCTATCCAGGGTAATGTTGGTGCTTACGATGGTTTACTCTCAGATAACCTTTATGCACAGCAGATGGAAAACAACGGGTTAACCAGAAACAACCAGGTATTAGTAAGCAGCTATGCCAGTGTGAAGTTAATGAAGGGCTTAATTTTCAAAACAATAGGGTCCTATAACTATTTCACCGGAGGTTTCCAAAATTTTTATGGAGATAAGAAAAGATACATGCCAGATGGTGAAACTCCGGTTGTGCTCTATAACTATGATGCTCGTTATCATTTGGATATCAACCAGAACCAAAGCAATACCCTGGCTTTGGAAAGTTTCTTAACATACAACTGGAAAAGCACTATTCATAACTTAACGCTGATGGCCGGTAACTCTGTAAGCAAGAGTTTCGGTACGCATGTAAATGCTTCTGCACTTGATTTTCCTGCTGAAAATATTCGTGACATCAGCCTGACTGGTGACATCACAACTAAAACAGGTGGTGGCTATTACGACCTTGAAGTTCGCGGTTTATCATATTTTGGACGCGCAACCTATTCTCTAATGGACCGTTATATTTTTACCGGAACGATTCGCCGCGATGGCTCTTCGAATTTTGGTGCTGGAAACAGATTTGGTACTTTCCCGTCTGCAGCCTTGGCATGGCGTATCTCCGAAGAAGATTTTATGGAAGACTATCCATATATCAGCAATTTGAAACTTCGCCTTGGATGGGGACAAACCGGTAACTCAGGAGGTCCAACTGATGCTTCAGTTGCAGCGTTGACATCCAACACAATTGCTTATTATTTCTATGGACAGAATGGTGTCGCCGGATTGGGATCGACACGCCAGGTTGCAAATGGCTATGTCCAGACATTGGTTGACACTAACCTAAAGTGGGAAACAAATGAGCAAACAAATATAGGATTGGACCTGGGAATTCTCCGTAATTTGAACTTTACACTGGATTATTTCACCAGAAGTTCAAAAGATTTATTGTTGTGGCAGGCTATTCGCCCATCGGCTGGTTTTACAACAGTGTACACCAACTACGGCGAAATTCAGAATAAGGGTATTGAATTTAGTCTTGATTACAAAAAGAAAATCAATAGCGATTTCTCAGTTGGTGCTACCTTGACAGGTTCGAGCCTTAAAAATAAGATTATCAAGATGGGGGCCGATCTATTCAACGAAAATACAGGAACTACCAACGACGGATCAAACGTTGGCGCAATTGGTGCCCCTTCAGGTACACACTGGAATGGTCACTCCATCTGTCGCGAAGGTTATGCCGTTGGTTCTTTCTATGGTTACGAAGTTGAGGGTGTATTTCAAAATCAGGCAGAGGTTGATGCTGCCAATGCTGCTGCTGTTGCCGCCGGACACTCTCAATATCAGAATGCCCAAACCGGACCTGGTGATTTTAAATATAAAGACCTTAACGATGACGGTTTTGTAGATGAAAATGATATGACAATTCTGGGAAATGGATTTCCGAAAGTGAATTATGGTTTTACCTTGAATGCCACGTACAAAAATTGGGATTTTTCTATTTATTCCTATGGTGTAATCGGACAAAAAATTTATTCCTATTCGGCAATGACCTTGTCAAATATGTTCCCCAGTGATAATGGTACTACTCCCAACCTTTTGACAGAGGTTTCTCAAAGTGCATGGACACTCGAAAACCACAGCAACACGATGGCAAAACTGTCGTTCCTCGATTTGAATTATAACATGCGTGGTTCTGATGCCTGGGTTAAGAAAGGCGATTATTTCAAAATCAGTACAGTTCAGGTTGGATATAATTTTGACAAAAAAATGTTGAAATCACTTCGGTTAGATGGTGCCCGTATTTATGGCGCAGTTCAAAACTTGTTTTGCTTCTCTTCATATAACAAATACGGTGATCCTGAAATCGGTCAGGGAAGTGTGCTTTATACCGGTCTTGATACCGGACGTTACCCCATGCCGCGTATTTTCTCCCTTGGTTTGAATATTCAATTTTAATTGTTGAACGAAAAATAGACTATCTCATGAAAAATATATCAAAAATAATATACACGCTGACTGGGGGGCTATTGTTGTTGGCAATGAGCTCCTGTAACAGTGAAGACTTCCTGACGGTTGATCACTATTCAATCCTGGATGCCAACCAGATGTTTAAAAGCGATGCCGATGCAAAGGCCGGATTGGTTGGATGTTACGATATGATGCTTCCGGTTACAGAAACGGATGGCGACTGGGGCATCAAGCCAAACTTGTTTATTGGGGGTCACCCAACGATGGACACTCAGGCCACTGGTTGGGATAAGGACTGGAATACGCAGAACTGGAATCCGGGTAGCCCTGAATTACTAACCGGTTGAAAACATGCTTATAAGGCAATCTGCCGTTGCAATGATTTCCTTGCAGGTTTGGGCAATGCCGAAAACATTACGCCAGCCCTTAAAGCTTCAATGGATGGTCAGGCTCGTTGTATCAGGGCATTTTATTACATGTGGCTTGCCAAAGCTTTTGGTCGTGTGCCGATGCTTGCTACTGGCGAAAATTATATCAATACACCTGCAAAAGCCCGGGCCAAAGAC
>JAEWME010000100.1 GCA_023393265.1 Bacteroidota bacterium
ATTTCGAATTCGAGGTGCCATGTTTTTGCCGCCGATTGCTTATTGAGAAGCTTTTTTGACTTCAGGATTGCCTCTGTCTCCACAGTCGCTTTTTCGGCTGAGAGCTGTACTGGTACTTCGGTTTTAGCCGACGGTTGCAATTTAGAGAGTACTGCGGAGACCCAATCGGCCGCCTGCCGGTGAAATTCCACGTCGCAATCTGCACGGTCGTGAAAACGATTCGCTCCAAGTTGTTCCAGCCGGTTGTCGAGTTCCTTGCCTGTTTGGCAGAAATGTTGGTAGCTGCTGTCGCCCAGTGCACAAACGGAAAAATGAAGATGACTGAGGGACGGCGCTTCATTGGAAAGTAATTTTTCACAGAATTTTTGTGCCGATTCAGGTGGTTCGCCTTCTCCGTGTGTGCTAATGATAAGCAGCAGTGATTTTTCCTTCTCAAGTTTGCTGAAATCGTATTTTGCCAGATTGGCAACCGATGTTTTCATGCCATTTTTGCGAAGGTACTTTTGGGTTTCGTTGGCCACAAATTCGCTGTTTCCTGAATGGCTTCCGTATAAAATACAAACCTGATCGGTCGGGTTCCCGTTCCCGTTTCCAAATACTTTCCGGCGTAAAAAATTAATCATCTTATCCTGAAACAAGGGTTAAAACAAAGATTTTCGCTGCTTCTTCTTTCGTTCCCACCAGTAAATGAACCCTGTAACAGGCAACGATGCAGCAATCAGGCTAGCGAAAAATGCGATTATTTTTCCGGGCAAACCGGCAATTGCTCCCACGTGAATGTCATAATTCATGCGCGCAATTTTGTCGGCAGTCGAGGTACTTTCAAGTTTGCCATATATATGTTTTACCTCAATTTCTTTGAGCGAATACTGGTCGAAATACCTGTAGTCGGCTTTCCAGTAGGTTTCGTCATCCGGATTGGCTGCCACTTCAATCGCCGATGTGTCTGATTCAGGAATGTGCATTTCCAGTACTTTCGCGTGCGGATATTCCTTGCTCATCTGCACCCAAAGCCTGTCGATTGACGGAATTTCAGGTTTTTGTGCCGGAATGGAGTCAACCGATGGCATGTAAAATTCAACCATTTCTTTTCCTCCTGAAGTAAGCCAGTAGGCCGAGCGGGCAAACCACTGAAAACCCCATACCAAACCGGTGAAAGAGATTACGAGTAAAACGAAAGTGGCATAAAACCCCAGAATGTTATGCAGATCGAGGTTTAGCCGACTGAAATTGCTTCTCCATTTAATGGTGAAATGTTGCTTCTAAAACCGGCCACTTTTGGGCCACCAAAGTACTAATCCGGTGACGAGCAGAACCACAAAAATGAGTGTCGCCGAAGCTACAATCGGTTGCCCGATTTGTGGCGGTAGCCAAAGGTAAAAATGGCCCATGACGATAATCCGGAAAAAGTCTTTACTCATATCTTTTATTTTCAGTACTTCTCCTGAATAGGGATTCATAAAAACCTGAAAGTAATAGCCTTCGTCGTAGAAAGTGGCGATGGCGGCTTTACCTGGCTCGGTGTAAGCAATGCCGTGTAATTTTTTTTCGGGCAATGCTTCAACCGCAATTTTTTGCATTTCAGAGGGTGGGAGGAAAGGCTTTTGCTGCACATCAACAAATTGATAGGGGTTTGTCACTTGCTCAATTTCGTGCTGAAAAGCCAGTATGCAACCGGTAATTCCGAGAAAAACAACAATTAATCCGGAGGCAAGTCCCAGCCAGAGATGTATTTGTCCAATAAGTTTTTTTAGTGTCATGTGTTTGGCGTTAAACGGTTTTGTCCGAAAGAATAAAAACTGGCCCATCCTGTTGTTGCAGGAAAAGGCCAGTCGATTGCTTATTAGTGCTTGAATTGATTAGAACCGGTAGGAGAGGCTTAACCTGAAGTTTCGTGGCGCTTCGGTTTGCCAGTAATAGGCGTTCAGGTAATCGTAGTACCCGCCGCTATACAAATATTCGTCGAGCAGGTTGAATACGTTTAGTGTCAGTTTTACTTTTTCTTTTTCCCACGATACGCCGCCATCCATCTTGAAATAATCGGGAAGGTTTTTCGATTTGTCGGCAGTACTCCAGTTCGTAGTAGCCCTGTCAGCGAGGTAGGTGCAGCCAAGCGAGAATCCGGTGCCTTCAAAAATTCCATGCTCAATTTTGTAGTTTAGCCAGGTGTTGAGTGTATGTTTGGCAAATCCCGGAATTACGTCGCCTTTTTTAATGCCTGTTACCCCTTCGGTTACCTTGCCCACTTTTGAGTCTGTATAGGCATAGTTGGCAACCAGTCGCAGCCCTTCGGCAAGGGTTCCTTTCAGGTCGAATTCGAGTCCCTGGGCCTTCTTCTGGCCAAGTTCCACGCTTAGTCCTGAAGTAGGCGGACTATTGGGGTCTGCTGTCAGTTCGTTGTTTTTCAGTATATTATAAACCGATAGTGAAGTATTCCAGCGTCCGTCGTTCCAGTCGCGTTTGATACCAGCTTCGATGTTGTTTCCTGTAATTGGTTGAACATCTTTCCCGTTGGCTAATTGTCCGGCCTGTGGTATAAATGCCTGGTCGTAAAGCGCATAGAAAGAGGTGTTTTTATCCAGAGAAATACTTAAGCCAAGGCGTGGTGAGATGTGTTTAGCGCTAATGGGTGCACCTCCCCAGGCTGATTGACTTACAAAGGTGTATCGTCCTGCCAGTGTCAGCCTGATTTTATTTTCGAGGAATCCCAGCTCGTCCTGAAGGTAAATTCCGGTATATCGCTGGTCCATTTGTCCACCGGCTTGCACCGAGCGCGCTTCCAGGTTAAGGTCACGGTTGAATTGGGGATATCCGGCAGATGGGGCAGAATAAACCGGAGCTGCTGTGTTGAAAGGTGCGCCGATGGTATCTAACTGGTGATATTGGCTCCAGTCTGCCATGTAATTTTTTGTTCCTACGTCTACGCCGGCCAGAATCTGGTGACTGATTGACCCGGTTGTCTCTTTCCCGTTTACGAATGCCTGAGCCAGTGTCATTTCGCTTTGAGCATCCCAATTGCTTACTCCGCGGTACATCGTACCATCGTCGTTTACAGCGGCAGGCCACATGTCGCTTCCTTCCTGTTTGTAATTGAAGTAGGCAGTTTGCGCAGTGAGTTTCCAGTTTTTACTGATTTCGTGCTGCAGGTTAAGGTAAATGCTGTGATCGTCAATTATGGTTGGATCAAGTCCGGGAGGCATGGCGGTAAAATCAACCGGCAAAACACCGTATCCTTTTGTTGAAAATATATAGTATGATCCAACGTCCGACATTTTTGCGTGTTGAAGGGTGTATTCGAGTGTCACTTTGGTTTGGTTGTCTACCTGGTAAGAAATGACAGGCGCAAAGCTGTACCGGTTGTTAAATTCGTATGGACGGTGTGAGTTCTTGTTTTGTCCGGCAACGTTGAGCCGGTAAAGTAGCTTCTCGTTTTTGCTAAGTTTTCCGTCTAGGTCTACCGTGGCGCGATAGTAATCGTAACTTCCTGTAGTGAGGGATACTTCGCCTTTTGTGATTCCTGTCGGCTTTTTGGTTACGACATTGTACAATCCGCTGGGGTCGCCGTTTGCCAGCATAAATCCAGCCGGGCCTTTTATAAATTCGATGTGGTCAACAAAGCTCATATCTTCGGTAAGAGGTCCCCAATACGAGTTCACCACGTTGAAACCATTTCTGAATGCCTGAATTTGCGACCCGCGCATCACGATGTTGGTATACAGGTCGCCCCAATGTTCGAGACGAACGGCGCCACTTACGTTTCTGATTACCCCGTCGCTCATGCTTGCAACCTGTTGGTCTGCCAGCAATTTTCCGGTCACTGTCTGAATGTTTTGTGGTGTATTCAGGATCGGAGTCATTAGTCGCAGCGACGAAGATACATTGTTGCTTTTATAGGATCTCGACTGTGAAACAATGATCTCGTCCAGCTTCTGGCTCGATTCTTTGAGAACGATTTCAGGAACATTTGTAGTTTGTCCCGACAGAACCTCAACAGAGACTTCTTTCGATTCGAGCCCAACCGAAGATATTTTCAGGATATGTTTTCCTGATTCAACTTTTCTGATTTCGTATTCTCCTGATGTATTGGTGAAAGTGCCGATGGAGGTTCCCTTTATGCCGATGTTGACCGCTTCTGCAGGTTGACCATCGGATGTTTTGATGGTTCCTTTTATTGTGCCGGTCTGTGCCTGCAATAGGTTTATGCTGAATAAAATAAGAAATAAACAGATAGTAATTTTCATGGTATTTTGATTGGTTGTGAAATAATGTTTTGAATTCAGGGGCAAAGATGCCCACATACAACCACTCAAATCAATCCCAACAAGATGGTATTTTGAAATGCCCGAAATCCCAATAAATAAGAGGTAGGATATTTATTGTTTTTACTATGACAGAGAAAAAATAAAGGCCGGATCATCGATCCGGCCTTTATCTTAGTCGGGGCGACAAGATTTGAACTTGCGACCCCACGCCCCCCAGACGTGTGC
>JAEWME010000151.1 GCA_023393265.1 Bacteroidota bacterium
CATGTAACTGGTTCTCGTCGCGCATTGGCGCGGTACAACCTTCCAGGTAACTCACATAGCTGTCGTCTTCGGCAACAATCAGGGTCCTTTCAAACTGTCCGGTACCGGCGGTGTTGATGCGGAAATAAGTCGAAAGTTCCATGGGGCAACGAACACCTTTCGGGATGTAACAGAACGATCCATCGGAGAAGACAGCCGAATTGAGCGCTGCAAAAAAATTGTCAGTTGCCGGAACTGACATGCCGAGGTATTTTTTTACCAGTTCGGGATGTTCCTGAACGGCTTCGCTAAACGAACAAAAAATGATTCCTTTCTCGGCCAGAACGGTTTTAAAGGTGGTTGCAACCGAAACGCTGTCCATTACCATGTCAACGGCTACGCCGGCCAGGTGCTTTTGTTCTTCAACGGGGATGCCCAGTTTTTTGAATGTTTCGAGCAATTCCGGATCAACTTCGTCAAGGCTATTGTATTTTGGCGAATTACGCGGTGCGGCATAATAGCTGATCGCCTGAAAGTCAATTGGCGGAATTTTCAGATACGCCCATTCCGGAGTTTTCATTTTCAGCCACGAGCGGTAAGCTTTAAGCCTGAACTCAAGCATAAACTCCGGCTCATTCTTCTTCTCCGAAATCAGCCTGATCACGTCTTCGTTCAGGCCTTTCGGAATAACGTCGGTGTCGATTTCGGTAACAAAACCGTATTCGTATTCCTTCGTTGTTATATCGTTTAATAATTTATCCTGATTTTCCATTTTCCTCAGTTCTTTTTCTCTTTCAAATGAATGCCCTAAAGTAACAACTCAAATAGTTGTCTGTTTAAATTTAATTGCAAAGATAAGTAAGTAAAGCTATTTTTGCCGAATGTTTCGGGGTAATAAATACCTTTATGTCTTAATTTTAACATGGAATCAACGAAAAAAGTTACTCAACTTTCCGATTTAGGCGAGTTTGGTTTAATCAGTCGGCTCACTGAAAAAGTACAGCTTAAGAACGCCAGCACAATTATTGGTGTGGGCGACGATGCCGCTGTCTTAAGCTATCCGGATAAAAAAATTGTCGTTACAACCGACATGCTTACTGAAGGAATTCATTTTAACCTGATGTACGTTCCGCTGAAGCATTTGGGCTACAAATTGGTTGTGGTGAACCTTTCGGATGTATACGCGATGAACGCCACACCAAGGCAAATCACTGTTTCGATTGCCATTTCGTCGAAATTTTCGCTCGAAGCCATCGAGGAACTTTACTCCGGAATTCACCTTGCGTGCGAACGCTATGGCGTCGATTTGGTTGGCGGCGATACAACCACTTCTTTGACCGGGCTGACCATTAGTGTGACTGCAATTGGTGAAGCCGCCGAAGATGAACTTGTTTATCGCAATGGTGCCAAAGTAAACGATTTGCTTTGTGTCTCGGGCGATTTGGGTGGCGCCTACATGGGACTTCAATTGCTTGAACGCGAAAATGAAGTTTATAAAGTAAACCCGAAGGCGCAGCCACAGTTCGAAGGATATGACTACATCCTCGAACGTCAGCTAAAGCCCGAAGCCCGTGGCGACATCAAGGAGCTTTTTGATACGCTTCGGATCAAACCTACTTCGATGATCGACATTTCGGATGGCCTTTCGTCTGAAATTCTGCATCTGTGCAAAAATTCGAAAGTTGGTTGCAAGTTGTTTGAAGATAAAGTTCCGCTCGATATGCAAACAAAAAAGCTGGCTGAAGAAATGAATATTAATCCGCTGGTGGCAGCATTAAACGGAGGCGAGGACTACGAATTGTTGTTTACGGTTCCGCTCGAAGTTTATGACACCGTTAAAAAGGAATTCGACATCACCATCATTGGACACATCACGCCCGAAAGCGAAGGTGTCAACCTGATCACAACCGGAGGATCTGTCATTCCGCTGCAGGCGCAGGGCTGGAATCCCATTGCTTCGGCTAAAGAATAAACTTTTTTTATATCCTGAATAATTAGTTGGGTTCTGTGTGCAACGGAAAGCGGTTTTAGTTGTCTTATTAATTGTATGAAGTTCGAAAACGTCATTTTAGTTTTTTCGGATTCGGCAATATTTATACAATTATAAAGTTTATATTTAATCGAAATTCCGGAAGGTAGCACCATAAAACCCTGGTTATGCTTCATGCTTTGTTCGACTACTGGATCTGGCATTGTGTGGGATTATTTTTTCTGACCTTCGTTCAGGAGGATGCCGCTATCGTGGCAGCCTGTTTTTCCAATTCAACGTATGGACTCCCAATTAGTCTGGGATTTATCAGTGTTTATCTTGGAATCATAACCGGCGATCTGTTTATTTATAGTCTTGGGCGTGTTGCGAATCGGAGTAGCTGGCTCCGCTCCAAAGTAATCGGACCTCGTGTCGATCAGGTGAAAAACTGGCTTGAATCGAATTTTGTGTGGGCAGTGGCTGTTTGCCGGGTAACGCCAACGCTGCTTTTCCCAACCTACATCGCGATAGGCTGGTTTAGAATGCCACTCAAACGTTTCATTCTTGTAACTTTTATATCTTCAGCGATTTATACCCCAATTGTTTTTATCGTCGTAACCATGCTGGGCGATGTTGTACTGCATAAACTAGGCTACTGGGCCTGGGCTGCTATTTTGCTGATTGTTTTTTTGCTGCCCCTGCGAAAGCGTTTTTTTGCCACTTCGGCTACAAAAATTTCAGGAGATACAATGGAACTAAATCTGCCTTATATAAGCGGGGTCGCAACCACAGAGCAAAAATGCCAGCGGAAAAGACATCGCGGAATGCCTTCGTTGATTGGGCTGAAACGGCTTATTTCGCTGGCTGAGCGCATCCCGAACGGGTTGTTTTACATTCCTGTGGGTTTTCGCTGGTTGTTGCTTTCGGTGCGCTACGGCAATTTAACGCTGCCCACACTCGCCAATCCGCTGATAGAGACCGGAGGTTTTTGGGGCGAATCGAAAAGTTCTATCCTGAATGATATTGGTCAGGATCAGCAGAAATGGCTGGCCCGTTTTTTCTCTTTCCGAAGGACGGAACGGGAAGCTAAAGTAGACCTTCAGGAAGTACTTTATATGATGGACGAAGCCGGTTTGCATTTTCCGGTGGTGGTTAAGCCTGATATTGGCTGGCAGGGCTACGGCGTTCGTAAAGTGGATAATGAGGATGCTTTACTCGATTATCTTTTGTCGTTCCCTGTCGACGTGGTTTTAGTGGTTCAGGAGTTGATTCCGTATGATGGCGAAGCAGGTATTTTTTATGCCCGGATGCCTGGAGAAGCTAATGGAAAAGTTTTTTCGGTGACACTCCGTTATTTCCCTTATGTAATTGGCGACGGTGCTTCATCGTTGCGGCAATTGATCAGGAATAACCCAAGAACCGGATTTAAATCGGAATATTTTCTGGGTAAAAATCCGGAGCATTGCGGGATCGACGAAGCTAAACTTAATTCGGTTCCGGCAGAAGATGAGATGGTTCGCCTGGCGTTTATAGGAAGCATCCGAATTGGTGGAATTTACCGCGACGCCCGGCACCTCATTACGCCGGAGCTCACGGAACGATTTGATACCATTGCCAAAAGTATCCCCGAATTTTATTATGGGCGCTTCGACGTTCGTTTCAAATCGACAGAACTGCTGAAACAGGCTGAAAATTTTTCGATTATCGAGGTGAACGGCGCTGGTTCGGAGCCCATTCATGCCTGGGACCCTGAAGTGTCGTTTTTTATTTTGTACCGGGAGCTTTTTAAAACACAAAGCCTGTTGTTCCGGATTGCCGCCGGAAACCGTAAGCGGGGTTTTAAAACTGCCGGTGTTGTCAACTTCATTAGGGCTGCGAGGAAACAAACAAAGCTGATCAGTAAATATCCTCCGGCAGAATAGATTTCAAACATGATTCCTGTTTCTGAAAAAATAAAACTTCTTCAGGCTGACATTACACAATTGGAAGTCGATGCAATTGTAAATGCAGCCAATTCGTCGCTAATGGGTGGCGGCGGAGTAGACGGCGCTATTCATAGGGCTGGCGGTCCGGCTATACTAGACGAATGCCGGAAGATTGTTGCCCGACAAGGACAATGCGCTACGGGTGACGCCGTGATCACTTCAGGAGGGAACCTTCCCGCCCG
Source organism: Bacteroidota bacterium (assembly GCA_023393265.1). Taxonomy (GTDB): domain Bacteria; phylum Bacteroidota; class Bacteroidia; order Bacteroidales; family Prolixibacteraceae; genus Aquipluma. The sequence continues at coordinate 4,116 of JAEWME010000151.1, forward strand.
GTTTGTGATTCACACAGTTGGCCCGGTTTGGCATGGAGGAAATCATAACGAACCTCAGCTTTTGAAAAATGCCTACCTGAATTCACTTCGGTTGGCGGCAGATCGCCTGATTCAAACCATTGCTTTCCCGAACATCAGTACTGGTGTTTATGGTTATCCCAAAGAAGCGGCAGCCAAAATTGCTAACGATGCGGTGACTGAATTTCTGAACCAAAATGACCAGATTCAGATTGTTTTTTTCGTGTGCTTCGATGTAGAGAATTACCGGATTTACGAAAAATTACTTGGCGATTAGGATAAAAGACCGGAAACAAAATCGAGTAAACTGTCGGCAAAAAAGGGTCAAACGTCTATTCCATTTTATTTAAAAAGAGGGCTGGCGTAGTTTCGATGCAAAATTACGTTAGCAATGAAGACAATTCAATTAACAATTATCGTTTCTTTTCTCCTGATCATGTTTTCAGGAAAAGGAGAGGCACAAAGCAAAACCTGGACGCTGGAAGATTGCATCAACTACGCGCTGGACAAAAATGTTCAGGTGAAAAAAGCAGACCTTTCGAACGACCGGAATGCGCTCTACTCGGAACAGGCACAGGCTGGCCGCTTGCCTTCGGTGAATGCCTCGGTGCGCCAGAATTTTTCGTGGTACAAAGGATTCGACTATAATACCGGAACTTATGGTAGCGCGAGCGGATCGAACAGCACCAATTATTCGCTCAGTTCGAGTGTTTCGCTGTTTAACGGCGGAAAAATCGACAACAAGGTAAAGCAGGCCGAAATCAACACGGAAGCTGGAAAATTGTATTCGGAAACAGTCAAAGAATCGGTTGGCCTGAATATCCTGAATGCTTATCTCCAAGTGCTTTATGCCCGCGAAAGTGTTACGAATGCCGCCAAACAGATTGATGCCACCAGTGAACAACTCAACTTGTCGAAAGAACGACTCGACCTGGGCGCTATCTCGATGTCGGATTATTTACAGGTAAAATCGCAGCTAGCTACCGAAAAATCTACTTTGGCATCGGCTGAAAGTCAGTATTCTATCTCGAAAGTTACACTGATGCAGTTGATGGAGTACCCGGTTGACACCACTTTTGAAGTGGGTACGCCCAACCTCGACAGCTTGCTGGTTCAATCGGACAAGCCAGATGCCCAGGCAATATACAACCTGGCGCTTGGCATCAAACCGCAAATTAAAAATGCAGAATTAAGTAAGCAAAGCGCTGAACTGGATGTGAAGATTGCCAAAGCTGACGCAATTCCAAGTCTCTCGATGGATGCAGGTCTTTCGAGCAGCTATTCGAGTTTGACGGAGAATGAAGACTACACTTATCAGTTGAAAAACAAAATTAACCCTTCGGTGGGTTTATCGCTATCTATCCCGATTTTTCAGAAGAAACAGATAAAAACCAACATTGGCGTAGCCAGTATTGCTGTTGACGAGGCCGAACTGGATGCTGTGAATACCCGGAACGATCTGCGCAAAAGTATCGAGCAAGCCTGTGTCGACGTGGTTTCGGCAAAGACGCAGTATATGGCTGGTCTGGAAGGGAAAAACTCGGCACAGGAATCGTATGATGTGGCTGCCGAAAAATATGGCATTGGCTTGCTGAATTCGGTCGATTTCCTGATCCAGAAAACCAATCTGATTACTTCGGAGAGCAAGTTGCTGCAGTCGAAATACAACCTGATTTTCAGCTATAAAATACTCGATTTTTACAAAGGAGTTCCGCTGGCGCTTTAAGCAGAGAAAAAGAAAAACAAATAAATATTACATCATGAAAAAGAAATATTGGTTTATCGGAATCGCTGTTGTCGTGGTTGTCGCCGCATTTTTCGCCCTCAGATCGTTCAGGTCGGCAGAAGAGTCGGTTTCAATCGAAACAGCAAAAATCGAAAGAGGGTCAATCAGCAATACCGTCACTGCAACTGGTACACTCGAAGCTGTTAAAACGGTTGAGGTAGGTACACAGGTTTCAGGAGTTATCGAGAAAATATTTGTCGACTACAATTCGATTGTGAAAAAAGGTCAGTTGCTGGCGCAGTTGGACGAGACTCCGCTGTTAGCTCAACTTGAGCAAACCAAGGCTTCGGTCGATCAGGCTGAAGCGCAGGTGAAATACCAAAAAGCAACATACGAAAGGTATAAAGCATTGCTTGCCAAAAAGCTGATTGCACAGGCCGATTTTGATCAGGCTGAATACAACTACCAAAATGCGCTCGGATCGCTGAGCAATGCAAAGTCGATGTACGACAAAAACAAGATTAACCTGTCGTATGCCCGCATCTATTCGCCCATCGATGGCGTTGTCCTCGATCGTGCAGTTGAAGTTGGACAAACCGTTGCTGCAAGTTTTAACACACCAACCTTGTTTACAATTGCCAACGACCTTACCCAGATGAAGGTGGAAGCTAAAGTTGATGAAGCAGACATCGGCCAGTTGAAAGATGGCCAGCGCGTGGAGTTTACCGTGGATGCCTTTCCTGCTAAGAAATTTTCAGGCTCCGTTATCGAAATCAGGCTCCAGCCGGTTACAACCAATAATGTGGTGACCTACACCGTGGTTATTGGTGCTCCAAATCCTGAAAATATCCTGAAACCGGGTATGACAGCCAATGCAACATTTTTTGTAACCGAACGAAAGGATATTGTTTTGGTTCCGGCAAAGGCAGTTCGGTTTAGTCCCGATCCGGAACTGTTGGCCAAGGCGGCGCACAAGGAAGGTGCTGCTGAAGGAAATCAGCAACAACATGCGATGGGCGAAGGCGGAATGCCTGAAGGTGGCCACTGGCAGCGGGAAACTGAAGCTGTACAAAACGATTCGCTTAAAACTGTTTGGATTAAAGGTCTGGATGGAGTTCACCCGCATCACATTACTGTTGGGGTGACTGATGAAGTTAATTTCGAAGTAGTTAAAGGTCTTGAAGGTGGCGAAGATGTGGTAACCGGAATCACTGTTTCAGGAGGGAAAAATGCTTCCGCTGCCAAAACTGCAAGAAGTCCGTTTATGCCGCAGCGTCCCGGATCAACCAAGCGGAGCGCTACAACCAACACATCAGCCGGTGGCCCTCCAAGATAGTGTTGTTTGTTGCAGTCGGTACCTAACGGGCCGAAGGTCAGTTAGAAAGGGTTGAATGCCAGAAAGTTTTGGATAAAAATTAAAGTAAAGAAAATGGGAAAAATAATCATAGAGGTTGAGAACCTGAAGAAAGATTTTTACCTCGAAGAAATAACGGTTCATGCTTTGCGCGGTGTAAACCTGAAAATTACAGAAGGCGAATTTGTTGCCATCATGGGAACCAGCGGATCTGGAAAATCGACCATGCTGAATATATTGGGCTGTCTCGATAAGCCAACTTCAGGAAGTTACCGGCTGGATGGTGTTAGTATGGGCGAGCTTTCGCGTAACGATCTGGCCGCGCTGCGCAACAATAAACTGGGTTTTGTTTTTCAGTCGTACAACCTGTTGCCGCGAACCACCGCGCTGGAAAATGTAGAACTTCCGCTTTTCTATAATTCGAAAGTGAAACCCAAAGAACGCAGGGAAAGAGCTGTGGCAGCCCTCGAAGCAGTGGGCCTGGCCGATCGAATGTATCACATGCCCAATCAGATGTCGGGAGGTCAGCAGCAGCGTGTGGCCATCGCCCGTTCGCTGGTAAACGATCCGGTGGTTATTTTGGCCGACGAGGCTACCGGAAACCTTGATACACGCACTTCTTATGAAATTATGGCATTGCTTCAGGATTTAAATTCGAAAGGCAAGACCATCGTTTTTGTAACACACGAGCCAGATATCGCCCGCTTCATGACCCGCCAGGTCGTTTTTCGCGACGGACAGATTATCAGGGAAGAACTGGTTGCCGACAGGTATAACGCCGTTGAATTACTGAAGTCTCTTCCGAAAGAAGAACTGGTTTAATTCCAAAATATTAAGTCATGAATTACGCAAATACAATAAAAATATCGGTTAATGCCCTGAAACGAAATAAGTTCAGGTCGTTCCTGACCATGCTCGGAATCATCATTGGTGTTGCATCTGTTATCGTGATGCTGGCCATTGGGCAGGGATCAAAGCAAAGCATCCGCGACCAGATGTCGAGTATGGGTACTAACCTGATCATGGTGATGCCAGCGTCGCAACAGCGGGGCGGTGTGATGCTCGGGAACTCAAGTGCCCAGAACATGACACTGGAAGATGTAGCCGCAATCGAAAAAGATTGCCCCGACATTTCGGCCGTTTCTCCTGAAGTTCGTTCAAGTGGTCAGGCTGTTGTTGGAAACTCGAACTGGCCAACATCGGTGTATGGTGTAAATAACAGATATTTCAGTATCAGGAAATACACTGTTGAGTCGGGCCGCAGTTTCACCGATAACGAAATACAAACCTATGCCAAAGTTTGCCTGGTTGGTCAAACAATCATCGAAAAACTGTTTGAAGGGAAAGGTGATGTCATTGGCCAAACGGTTCGGTTTAAAGGCATCCCGCTGCTGATTATCGGCGTTTTGAGTGAAAAAGGTGAAAACGGAATGGGGCAGGATCAGGACGACCTGATTATTGCGCCATATACAACCGTGCAAAAGCGTATTTTGGCCATCACTTATATTCAAAGTATTTTTGCATCTGCTGTCAGCGAAGAAAAAAACAACGATGCTATTGATCAGGTAACCGCTTCGCTTCGGAAAACACACAAACTGAAAGATGGCGAGATTGACGATTTTCAGGTTCGGTCGCAGGCAGAGATGGTTCAGACATTCTCCTCCATCAGCGATGTGCTGACTATTTTGCTGGGCGCGATCGCCGGGATTTCATTGCTTGTTGGCGGTATTGGCATCATGAACATCATGTATGTTTCGGTGACCGAACGCACGCGGGAGATAGGACTGCGGCTGTCGGTAGGAGGCCGTGCTTCAGACATCATGATGCAGTTTCTCATCGAATCGATACTGCTCAGCGTACTGGGCGGAATTATCGGTATTTCGCTGGGTGTTGCCGCCACTTCGGCTGCCGCCTCGCTCATGAATTGGCCTACCGTTATTATGCCCGCCTCGGTGATTATGTCGTTTCTGGTATGTTCGGCTATTGGTATTTTCTTCGGATGGTATCCCGCCCGGAAAGCTTCGAATCTGAACCCGATTGACGCCCTGAGATACGAATAAAACGCTTTTTCGCAATTTACCGCTCTTCTTGTTTGCAGACTGGCGGTAAATTGTATTTTATTGTTGGTGTGCTATCTTTGATCAAAATGAAATATGATGGCTAAGTTTCTTTTCCTGTCAGATAAAAAAATAAATATCGGGCTACACCTCATCGCCTGGGCAATTGCGATCGTCATCCCGTTTTATCTCACCAAAGTATTTGACAATGGAGACACCCAGCGTTTGTACCAGTTTTATGTGCACACGTTTTCGGCAATTGTCATTTTCTACGTTGGCTATTTTTGGCTGGTTCCGCAGTTTTTCTTACGCGACCACAAATTACTTTATGTTGTAATTCTGTCGGGACTTATTCTTGTTACCTATTTTGCGACCAATTTTATCAACGATACTTTGCTGTTCGATCCTGTGAGAGAAGCGCAGTTTCACGAAGCCATGCGAAAGGCTTTCGGCGATTCGGCAATGAAGGAACCCCCGGTTAAAGCTTTCGGGTTTTATTATCACATGCTTTCTTCTATCCTGATTTCAGGATTTGCGATTGGGCTTGGCGTGATGGAAAAGCTGAAAGAAAATGAAAAAAAGCAGAAGGAACTGGAAAAAGAAAAACTGAATTCGGAACTTGCGTTCCTGAAAAATCAGGTGAGTCCGCATTTTTTCTTCAATACACTGAATAATATTTATTCTCTTATTGGACTTGACGCGTCGATGGCGCAGGATTCGGTGCTGAAACTGTCGAAGCTGATGCGTTACCTGCTTTACGAGTCAGAAAATGGAGAAACGTTGGTAAGCAAGGAGATTGAATTTATGAATAATTACATCGACCTGATGAAGCTTCGTCTCAGTCCAAAGGTGGAACTTCGGGTTGAATTTCCTGAAGAATTTGCCGATTGTCAGGTTCCGCCGCTACTGTTTATTCCTTTTATTGAGAACGCTTTTAAGCACGGGGTGAGCTATCGCGACCGTTCGTTTATCGACATCCGAATGACTATTATTCCTGGTCAAATCCAGTTTCAATCCGAAAACAGTGTCGGGAAAAGCGGCACTTCTGACGATCTTCAGCACTCGGGTATTGGCCTCGAAAATGTAAAAAAGCGGCTGAACCTGTTGTTTCCGAACCGTCATGAGTTGACTATCGACAAACACGACACGGTTTTTAGGGTGAACCTTTCCATTCAAACTGAAAAAACGAAGTTATGAGACTCAGAACCATTGCCATTGACGACGAGCCGCTGGCGCTTCGGCTGATCACCGACTACATCGAGAAAACACATTTTCTGGAATTGGTCGGTCAGTTCGACAACCCGCTCGATGCTGTCGACTATCTTTCTTCGGGACCGGTCGACCTGATTTTTGTCGATATCCAGATGCCTGATCTGACCGGAATTGAATTTGCGCGAAGTCTCGAAGGACCTCATAAAGTGATTTTTACAACAGCATTCGAAAAATATGCTTTGGAAGGCTTTAAACTCAATGCGATTGATTATCTGCTGAAGCCGTTTAGCTACGAAGAATTTCTTAAAGCTGCCCAAAAAGCCCGCAAGCAAAGTGAACTTGAGGCGGGAGCGCTTTCGACGATAGAAGCCAATAATCAATTTTTATTTTTGAAGTCGGAATATAAAATCAGGCGCATTAACTTCAACGATATTCAGTATGTCGAAGGGTTAAAAGACTATGTCAAGGTTTTTATTGCAGGCGAGGAGAAACCCATTTTGTCGCTCAATTCGATGAAATCGCTTGAACAGAAACTTCCAGAAGAGAAATTTATGCGCGTGCACCGGTCATTTATCGTTAACCTCGATAAGGTTGATACCATCGAGCGGAGCCGGATCATTTTCGGGAAAACCTATATTCCTGTGAGTGATCAATATAAAGACAAGTTTCAGGAATATCTGGATAAAAATTTCTTATAACCAAACCTGCGAAATTTTTGCGCTTCGGCTTATTTTGAAACCAGAACCTGGTTTTTCCCTTCGCAGGCCCATTTCTCACCATCTTCATATTTGTCGAAGAATTTCATTTTCATGCCTTCCTTGTTTACCATGAAACAGATAAGTTGCCCAAGAGAAGCAAGATGGCCGGAGGTGATCAGGGCAACGCGGTTGCCAAAATTTTCGCGGATAAAAAGCAATTGCGCGCGAATTCCTTTGAACTCACGATAGGTTGGATGATAATCAATCATCCGCAGATCGACAATGGTTGGAAAATTCTTGTTGTATCTCGCGTCGGCAATCAGGTTATTCATGGCTCCTGTCGAATCTTCAAACGATATTTCTCCCTTTCCCGTTACCAGGCACATTTTTCTCTCAACGTCGATATCGATCGTAAATCCTTTGGTTTGATTCATATAACTCTTGAAAATGAGGTGCAAAAGTAAAAAAATCTTTTTAAATGATGGATTTTTTACTTTTTCGACGACTTCCACCGTGTTTGGGCATTGGTACTATTTTGTCGCAGGTATGAACTTTATCACCTCATTTTTAACTGTTGGAACAGTTTTAGGTGAGCAAAATTCCTGAAATGGCCCCCACCAGCACAATGATGATCGATAAGGTAATTTTTTTCATGGTTTTGATTTTGCTTGGCTGCAATAAGCAATGAGATAATAACCAATCGGCTGGCAGCTCCGGGTTTGTGTAGTTTTTAGCACAATAGCAGTTGATTTTTGGATTTATTTTGTTAATTTAGTTCGCATCTCATCTCATAGTTTTTTTGCATGAATCATTCGCATCGGTCGGGTTTGCCCGGATGGGGCAGGGCCCTGATTATCATTATTCCCTTTCTGATTTCGATTGGGTTGGCTCAGGCTTTGGCCTTTCTTGTGACTGGGGTTAACTTCGAAGGCCACAAGACACTTACGCCTTTTCAGCAGACTGTTTCGGAATTGTTTGGCCTGGCGGCTGCCTTTTTTGTTGTGTGGATTTTTAGGGAAAAAGTGGATAGGAAAAGCTTCCTCAGCATAGGTTTCCAGATGAAGAATTTTATAAAAGATGTGTCGCTCGGTTTGATTCTGGGTATTGCTATTATGGTTCTTGGTTTTGGGGTGCTGCTTGTGTTTGGCGAGATTCACGTTGAGGCTGTTCAATTCGACTTAGACAGACTGCTACTCGGCCTTTTGTTGTTTGTGTGTGTTGCTCTCGAGGAAGAACTGCTTGTGCGCGGGTATATTCTGAATAATTTTATGGATTCGTGGAGTAAATACCTGGCACTGGCTGTGTCTTCGTTACTGTTTGCTATGCTTCATCTTGCAAATCCGAACCTTACATTTCTTAGTTTTTTTAACATTCTGTTGGCCGGGCTGCTACTTGGCCTCTCCTATATTTTTACCCGAAACATCTGGTTTCCTGTTGCGCTTCACTTCAGTTGGAACTTTTTTCAGGGAACCATCTTAGGTTTTCAGGTGAGCGGAAATGAAACATGGTCTTTGGTGAAACAAACAAGACTTACTGACACACTTCTGAATGGCGGTTCGTTTGGATTTGAAGGATCGCTGCTTGCGGTTATTTTTCAGGTAGTGGCACTGGCGCTGGTCTTTTTCTTCTTCAGGAAGAGAACACCGGAAATTGTTACGACCGACACTGAATATTCGCAACCAGAAAGAGACGTGAACGAACAAATCCTGCCTTAGGTGTAAAGAAAATCGTCGCGCTGGAGTTCTGCTTCGAGGCGATCGAAGTTTTCTTCATTTTTGTCAACGGCATACAGTTTTACCTGGTTGCAGGTTTCTACATTGTCGAAGATCATTCTGAAGGTGAGAAGCGTTTTCTTTTCTTCGAGTTCTTCGAAAGTTGCCACAATCCTGAAAATGGGCGGACAAATGTGATCGAAAACAATCAATTCGGGTGCAGTGATTTTTACAAACCTACTTTCGTTTGGGAAATCGGTTCCGTCGGGGCCGTGCATGATGAAGCGCCAGTATCCGCCTTCTCTCAGGTCGAACTCATTGAAGGTGTTCGTAAATCCATTGGGACCCCACCAGTTTTTTAATCTTTCAGGATTGGTCCAGGCTTCAAAAATCAGCTCGGGTGTGTGATTGAAAATACGAGATGAGATGATCTGATGATTGGCAGGTTTTGTGATGAATGTTTGTGCTGTTTCCATTGGTGTCGTTCTCGTTAAGGTGTTGTTTTTATGCACCTAAAACAATCATCCGAAGAGAAAAGTTTGAGTCTTTACAGAGGCAGTAACTTCAGTTCTTTGTTTTTCAGTCCTGATAGATAAAAATTGGCTTTGCAGCCTATCTCCTTTTTACAAATTTCAAACTGTAGCGGTTAGGGCCGTCAGTTACCTGCACCAGGTAAATATCATCCTGTAAGTCGTCAACCGGTATCTGAACCATGTTCTGGAAGGCTCCGTTGCCTGTTTCGGTTTTCACCTGCTTGCCCATCAGGTCGAATATGGTGCATGTTACTTTTTCCGAAGCGCTTTCAGGAAAAACAACATGAATCAAATCGCTGGCCGGGTTGGGGAATATGCGAGCGGCAGCAATAACGGGCAGTGTTTCGGCCGCGGTGTTGTCGCATTCCTGAAAATCGGTACCCGGCGATCCACCTTCGCAGCCTGCAAACCAGTTCGCAGCCATGTTTAGTCCCATATCCGGATTTTTCAGTTCAAGTGTTTTTCCCAGGTTGTTAGCTTCGGTTGGCCACGGCGCATCGGTGCTGTATTGCAGCCCTGCTATCAGTTTGCCAGTGGCATCAAAAAGCTGCACGCTGTCGGTCGGAGTTCCCAAACCAAAGTCAAACGAACCAAGCACATTGTTAACTGCCGGATAGACTGATCTGAATTTGTTCAGGTTCGAAGCCAGCACCACGCGCTGGTTAGGTTTCAAAATAACAGACCCAGGAATAATCCATTGGTGATCTCTCTCCGAGTCGGTAATGAACCAGCCCGTAATATCGGCATCTTTGTCGCCATAGTTCAGCAATTCAATCCAGTCGCCTGCAGGGTAGTTTTCTCCTGAACTGTAATTTATTTCGCTGATGGTAACTGCTGTTTCGGGTCGTACCAGTTTGAATTTGGCCACAAACTTATACCCGCTTACTTTCGGGTCAGCTTCAATAACCGGGCTTGCTGTATTTTTAATGAACGGATTGGCTTCCCAACCGTCAAATACATAGTTGCCCATGGCTTTGGCTTCCATCTTAATCGGGATTCCAGAGAAATAAATACCGTTCCACGGGTAAACATCCGGCGTAATTGAATTGACCTGAATTAAACCCGCCCCGGCAGGTTGTACTTCTAATTGAATAGAATATTTTCCGGAGAGGCTATAGTTGGAAACAACATTGTAGCGAACAACATTCGAGCGTGCGTTCAGTTCGCTTTTAAAGGTTGCCAGGTTATTGGCGTATTGCATCATTCGGGTGTTGGCCTGCGATTCCCCGCCGCCCCATCGAACATATTCGTCCCTCATTTCGGCATACGACCGGTCGTAAACCTCTTGCGCAATGGCTGTCGTATTTTCGGGCAGGTACGATGAATTCATCAGGTCGGCCAGCCTGTTGAGAAAACGTTTTTTGTAGGTGGCATTTTTCATCAGCTCTTTCCAGAACCGGAGATATGGAACGCCTTCGCTGTAGTTAATCATATAATTGATGTGGTCGAAGCCGGAGTTCGTCCAGCCATTTGGGTTAAGCGACCATTCCAGGTCCTGAAGGATGAAACGCCAGCGGTGGTTCGTAAAATCTCCTTTAACAATCTTGATATTATTAAAAGGCCAATCGGTGTCGGCGATCCAGGTTTGAGCGGCAATGTAATCGGTATAATAATCCAGATCGAGAATTTTATCGGCTTCGGTAAGGTAGTAGGTCGTGCTGGGATTTAATTTCAGGAAACGGTTGTAATCAGTCGTAAACGTATCCACCGAACCATTCAACGCACGAAGGATTGAATTGTAATAATAGCTCAGCGACAGCAGATGAAAGCTGGAATCGATGGTTGCTTTATAATTGTGCTTGAAATAATCGTCGTTCAGTTTCTCCCGCATTTCGTAAACACCGAAGTATGATGCGTTAATGAAAACAATAACCGGAGTGCAGGCAGAGTAGTAGTTGTTGGTTTTGTTGGCCATCATCTTGCATTCCATAGCATCTTTAAACTGGAAAGTCAGCCATTGGTTGCTGCCATTTCGCAGGTAAATCGATTTGTAATCATCGCGTTCCGGACGATCCGGTATCAGTTTATATTCCAGGTTACCGTCGCCAAAATTGTTATTGTCGAATTCGAGCCTGAATGAGTGTTGCGCGTTAGAGCGGCTTCCTCCGGCACCCCCGTCAATTTGAATTCCGGAGAACTGCTCAAATTCTTTTCGTTTGTTGGTGCCAAAATATTCCACATAGCAGGGCTTTTCCCATTCCTGCATCCAGTTATCGAAAATTCCACTGGAGCCATAAAGGTTCGCATTGTCGGTAATAACTGAAAGTACAGGTAAGGTATATCCAGGTTTATTCATCAGGTAGGTATTCGAAACCGAGCGGCTGGGTAGTTTGGTTTCTTTGCTAAAGCAGGTGGCCCGGATCACTGTGCTGATTGTTACATTGATTGGTGTTCCGCTGAACAAGGTTGACGATTTGGTTGGTTCGCTGCCATCCCTGGTGTAGCGTATTTCGGCGGTGGAAGAACTGGTGCTGAGACTAACTTTCACAGTGCCGGTATAATAACCTTCGGAAACAGAAAAATAGGGTTCCGGTTCGCGCTCGAAGGGGTAGGCTGTTCCTGTATTTACAGTGCCAGGTGTTGGCTGAATGAATATCCCAAAGTTGTCGGCTCCATCGGTTGTACGGCCCAACGACCAACCACCCTGAAGATTTCTTACCCAAAGTTTCTCGAGGTAATTCTTTTCCGGATTGAACAGGAAAATTCGTTCACCTTCACTGTTAATTTTGAAGTTGGTATGTAACTCTCCTGATGCCGAAGGAATAATGGTAGAAGGGGTTTTTGTGAAGAAAGTGTGTGCATTACCAATCCGAAACGACAAATAAGGAATGAGGCTGAAGTCGCTTGATCCGGCTACATTGTGCGCTTCGATGGCAAAAACATTTTCGCCGGGTACCAGCAGCGACCTGATTTGGGCCGTATCGAGTTGAATAGTTTCCGGGGCTCCGCCTGAGTACATTGTGGCTTCGTGATTTCCGGCGGCTAAGGTATTCCAGCCAGGCTTTCCTGATATGTTGGCACGGGCTATTTCGGTTCCGTTCAGGTAAGCCACAAATCCATCGTCGTAGTCAACCTGCAAGGCCACGTTGTTATATTTGAATCCTTCGGGAATGGTAAATGATTTGCGGATATAAACGACCATTGTATTTAAAGGAAGAACAGTAGTGTCGTCGTTGTCGCCGTACCCAAAACCAGCCCTTCCTTTGCTCCATGTGGCTGATGAAAAGTTGGAATCTTTCCAGTTGTCTGGCGTATTTTCGGTAGGTATAAGGTAGTCG
>JAEWME010000228.1 GCA_023393265.1 Bacteroidota bacterium
GCCCGTTGACAGAGAAAATCCGGGAATTGGTCTTCTCATTGTAGCGGTCGCTTGTTTCACGAATGCCGAATGAGACAATTTCCTCGTCGGATACAACTCCCGATGATAACAGGAACGACAATTTCATTTGCGACAAAGGATGATCTCCAACGCCATTGGGCCACCAAAGCGCCGGGTTTTCCAGTTTCATCTCCGGAAGTGTAACGGTAGTCTTTTCGTCGGGAGCCAAATCAACCATTTGGGAAACTTCCAGCTTCCCGCATTGAGCCACCAATTTCCCGCTGATTTTTTGCCCTGTCGTGTTGACCAAATCAGCCGAAGCTGTTACAAAAGCCGGGGCTTGTTTTCCTGATGGAATGCGTTTGCCCGGAACTTTCGTCCGCACGAAAGGATCGAGCAAGTCAACAGTACCGGTCTTTTCGAGCGAAACTTCATCCCAAATTCCCGTATTCCGGTCGCGAATGGGACAAATCCAGTCCCAACCTGCGGTGAACTGCATACTCACCGATTTGCCGATGAGTCCGTCACCACCCTGTCCGTCAGGCGTTCCGGCCGGATCGGGTGGAAAAACTATTACAGCCAGACGGTTTTTGCCTTTTTCAAGAAAAGGAGTAATCAGGTATTTTTCCCGGAGATACATTCCCTCGTGCGTGTCGGTATTAACCTTTTGTCCGTTCAGGTAAACATCTGCCGAATAATTGATTCCCCTGAACCTGAGCCACAACTGCTGACTGTCGGTTAGTTCAGGTGCATCAAATTCATTGTAAAACCAGTAGGTATATTCGGCGGGACCAGTTTGACTGATATCGGGAATCAATTCATTGTTCATCCCGAAAAAGGGATCGGGAACCTTCCCGTTTTCAAGAAGTGTAGTGAGCACAGTACCTGGAACTACCGCATTCATCCAGCCGTAAAACTGAAAATCTTTACCGGTGATGACAGTACCGTCGACCAAAACTTCCGAAGCTTTTTTTGCTTTCCATCCCGATCGAAGCTTCTCAACAGATTGTCCTTCAACCGACTGAAGCATTAGCGCCATGAGAAAAAAAGACAGCAAAATTCGTGATCTCATTGGGTATTACAATTATTTGGTTATCCTTTCCACTTTCAACGTTACTGCAAACTTTGAAGGTGCCATTTCGGCCACATTTTCAGGAATATAAATTTTGAACCCCGCGCCATCTGCTTTCCATTTAAGTGAGCCACCTTTGCGGCCAATCATATTAATATGCGATCCTTTTACCGGAACAAAACCGTTTACAAGAATCTCCTTTGGCAACTTTTCGTTTTCGTCGAGGAGGTAAATGATATTCACAGACCCGTCTTTCCCCTGAGTAAACCTTAATTTACTGTCATAGTATGGAGCAATTGGTCGGGTGTTGTATATTGCCCCGCCATTGATCTTCATCCAGGCTCCAATTTCTTCGAGCCTGGTATAAGCTTCATCATACCAGGTGCCATCGGGCCCCGGACCGATGTTTAGTAAAAGGTTACCGCCCTTTGCTACAATGTCGACAAGCATGTGGACTACCTTTCTAGTTTCCATCATTTTAGCATTGTACGAAAAAGACCATCCGCCACCCAGAATCATACACGATTCCCACGGATAAGGCAGCATTTTATCAGGAACAGTGTTTTCAGGCGTAAGGTAATTTTGATTCTTTCCTTCGACGGCCCGGTCGACTACAATACAGTCTGGCTGTTTCGTCCTTATTTTCTCGACCAATTCATCCATCTGAATGTCCTGATTATAGATTTTCTTTACCCGGAATCCAGGAACCAGAGGTGCCGCGCCCGGGTCAGAATGCTTCTGAACCCAGCCACCATCAAACCACATCAGATCAATTTTCCCATAATTGGAGCAGATCTCCATCACCTGATTATGGGTATAATCGACAAAACTTTGCCAGCGCTCCGGATACATTGCCGGATCGTAATTCACATTTCTGTCGAACGGAGGAAACTGGTGCCACCAATAATCCGGACTGTGCCAATCCGGTTTCGAAAAGTAAGCACCAATCCATAAACCTTCATTTCTGGAAGCATCAAAAATGGCCTTGGTAACGTCCGCTTTCGGATTGGTGTGAAACGGACAGTCTTTCCCGGTAATCTTATAATCGGTATATTTTGTGTCGAACATGCAAAACCCATCGTGATGCTTCGTGGTGAAAACAACATATTTCATCCCGGCATCCTTTGCTGCTTTCGCCCATCGCTCCGGATCAAATTTAGATGGATTAAATGTTTTTCCGAGATTTTCGTACTGCTTTCTATATGCAAAATAATCCTTCACCGTATCGGGCAAACACCAGCCCTCGTCTTCGGGGCAAATAGACCACGACTCAACAATTCCCCATTGGCTGTATGGTCCCCAGTGCATAAGCAGTCCAAATTTGATGTCCTGCCACTGGTCGATTCTTTGCTGAATTCGGGGATTAGGATCGGGGATATAAGTCTGGGATTCGTGCTGTGCAAACGACTGAATAGCAAAAACAAGCAGCACGACAACAAAAAGGTTAAATCTTCTCATAGCGCAATATTGAGTTAGTTGGTAAATCGGGGGAAGATTGACCGGAAATAATACTTTGTAAATTTTTTTACAAACTTTGTCAAAGTTATTACAATTTCTAAAGATTCAAAGCGAATTTTATATTATCTTGGTGGCACACAACACAACTCAAAACTATTAACCATGAAGCGTTCATTAGTAATTCTTTTCATTTTTCTGTGTACAGTGACATTTTTTAGCTGCAAGCCCAATAAAACATTCACAGAAAATGAAATTACGGTGGTTCCGCAGCCGGGAAAAATGGAAATTGGTTCATCCTCGTTCAAGTTTAAAAAAAATACACAACTCGTAGTAGAGAATGTAGATCAGGAAATGGTTGCCCGTCATTTTGCCGAAATGTTTAAGAGGGCAGCAGGATGGGATCTTCCGGTGGTAATCGGAGGAACCGAAGGCTCAAATCAGGTTTATTTCAAAACGGAAACGGTTATGGGTCCTGAAGCCTATGCCCTCGAAGTTTCTGAAAAAAGAATTGAAGTAAAAGCCGCAAAACCCGCAGGATTTTTCTACGCAACACAAACACTGAGGCAATTGCTTCCAATGGCCATCGAAAGCCAGGAACCGCAAAGCGGAATTGAATGGCTGGTTCCGTCAGTCAACATCACCGACGCACCCTCGTTCCCGTGGCGTGGATTCATGCTTGATGTTTCGCGTCACTTTTTCACCAAAGCTGAAGTACTGAAAATGATCGATAACCTGGCGCTGCACAAGATCAATACGCTGCACCTTCACCTCGACGACGATCAGGGATGGCGTATCGAAATAAAAAAGTACCCCAAGCTCACACAAATTGGCGCCTGGCGGGCCGAGCAGGGAGATAAACCCTGGTCGTGGTCAGTCCGCCCCAACCCTAAAAGTGATGAAAAAGCCAGTTATGGTGGCTTCTACACACAGGACGATATTCGCGAAATGGTTGCTTATGCGCAGGAACGTTTCGTTAATATAGTTCCTGAAATTGAAATGCCAGCCCACAGCTATGCTGCCCTGGTTTCTTATCCTCAATTTTCATGTGTTGGCGAACAAGATGCCAATATTTTCTGTGCCGGAAACGATTCTTCGTTTCTTTTCCTTCAGGAAGTACTGAACGAGGTAATTGATCTGTTCCCCTCGAAATATATTCACATTGGCGGCGACGAAGCCGACAAAACTGCCTGGTCCAAATGCCCGAAATGCAAGGCAAGAATTAAATCCGAAAAACTCCAATCAGTAGAAGAACTACAAAGCTATTTCATTAAGCGAATTGAGCCATTTATCAATTCGAAGGGTCGCATTTTACTGGGCTGGGACGAGATTCTGGAAGGCGGACTTGCGCCCAATGCGACAGTAATGAGTTGGCGTGGCATGCAAGGAGGAATTGATGCCGCAACCCAGGGGCACGATGTAGTGATGACTCCCGGATCACCATGCTATTTCGATCATTACCAGGGGCCGATGGATCATGAGCCACTCGCTATTGGAGGATATAATCCATTGAGGAAAGTATATGATTTTAATCCGGTTCCGGCAGAACTGGACGCCGAAGCAGCCAAGCACATCATGGGCGGACAGGCAAATTTATGGACCGAATTTGTGCAGACTTTCGATCATGTTGAATACATGGTTTTCCCGCGCATCGCCGCATTGGCTGAAGCACTCTGGACACCGGCAGCAAACAAGAGCTGGCCCGATTTTTCACGCCGGATACAAACGCTGATGAAAAGGTACGACTTTCTGGGAATCCATTATTCGAAAAGCGCTTATAACGTTCAAGCCAAATCGAGCTTTGACGACGCTTCAAAACAACTTCAAATCACACTTTCGTGTGAATTCCCGAATGCAGAAATTCATTATACCACTGATGGAACCGAACCGACTAACCAGTCGCCGGTATACGACAAGCCTGTTATTCTTAGCCAGTCGGCAACCCTAAAGGCAATAACGTTCAGCAATGAAGTGCCTTCAGGAAAAACCACCACTCAGTCGTTCAACATTAATAAAGCGACAGTGAAACCTGTTAAATACCTGAGACCATACAGCGACGCATATAAAGGCTCCGGAGAATATTGCCTTGTAAACGGAATCAGGGGGAGCGCCAACCATTCTGATGGCGAATGGCAAGCCTGGTATGGCGATAATATGGAAGTCGTGATTGATCTTCAGCAGGTTGAAGAAATACACAACCTTTCTGTTGGCACCCTTCAAAACAACAATGCCTGGATTTTCTTTCCGAAAAGAGTTGAGTTCTGGACCTCCGAAGATGGCATAAAGTATAAGAAAGTGGCCGAAAGTATCAACGACGTCGACCCCGTAACTTCGGGCATTTTACTGAAAGATTTTACAGCAACCGTTGAACCAACCAACGCCAGATACGTGAAAGTGGTAGCGGTAAACCTTGGTAAAGGGCCTAAAAGCCATGCAGGAGAAGGCAAACCAGTTTGGCTGTTTGTGGACGAAATTAAAGTAGAATAGACAACCTGGGTTCGATAAATTGCGGGGGACTGGTCGAGTACCGGCTCCCCGTTTTTTTTCTCCGGAAGTAGGAAAAAGATTATATCTGTTTTCTGAAGCTTTCGGGAGTGTAACCTGTGAACTGCTTAAAATCTTTAATGAAATGAGCCTGATCAAAAAAGTTATTCCCATAACAAACGCCGGAAAGCGAATTTTCAACTTTCAGAGATGAAAGCACCGCGTTGAAACGAACGAGGGATGCAAATTTTTTAGGTGTCGTACCAACAGCCCTCCTGAAACGCTTTTCAAGCGGGCTCTTGCTCGTAAACAACCTTTCGTTTAGCTCGCTAATCCTGATGTTTCCTTTCGACTGATTAATCACCCGGACGGCTTCAACAATCATCTTATCAGCCTCAGCATATTTGAAATGAGCAAGAAGAAAACGCTCAACAATTTGAATCCGTTGTTGATCGGTTATAGCATACAACAACTTTCCCTCTATTTCTTCAATCTTCAACCGATTAAACAGGTTGTCGAGCGAAACACTTTGTTTGAACAATTCGTGTGCCGGGCAAGCCGAAAAATAACTGAAACCAATTTCAGTAAAAACAACCAGTAATGTACCAATGCCAGCAGAATTCCGGAAAACTTTGTAACTACCGGATATGCCCGTTATTCCCGCGGTGGACAGACTTGACATTCCGTGCTCCGACAGAACCGATAACCGCCCGCGATATTGAAACCCGATTACGAGGCTGGTAGACGGGAAAACCCGGTAAACCTGCTCATCCGTATTTTCAGAAATCACCAGATGCTTCACATAAGGCGATAATGCTTTTACCGGTTCATATAGTTCAAATCTCATTTTATCGATCTCAGTTTCTCCTGTAACAATCAGGAATAAAACAGGGTTCAGTCGAAACAAAAACAGGGCGCCCGGAAAAAACCGAGCACCCTGTTTCTCTCTCAGGAGAAAACCAATATTAATTGATTCTCAATACCGAACCTATTTTAAGTGTCTTTTGAGCAGTAATGTTGTTAACTGCGCAAAGCTTTTTTACAGTAGTATTGTATCTTTTAGCAATTGTCCAAAGATTATCGCCCTTTCTGATCACATGTTTTGTTCCTGAACCAGTTGCCGCAAGCGTGTGCGTAACTTCCGGCACAGGTTTATTCTTCAGATCGGCCAAATCGATGACAAACTGCTTATTCTTGTAATAGATTTTATCCGACTTCAAGGATCCTGAAGCAAAATCGATGTATTTATTCGAATCGAAAGGTTCACCAAACAACCGGGTTTCGAAATGCAGGTGATTGCAGGTTGCACGACCGGTCCGGCCTCCCAGACCAATCAAATCTCCCGCTTTAATGGTGTCGTTCACGTTCACCTTAATCGCTTTCAGATGGGCATAAATGGTTTCGAGCCCATTGTTGTGACGAACAAGTACCAGATTTCCATATCCGTTGAATTTCTTAGCCAGCCTCACACGACCGTCGAAAGCACAGCGAACCGTGTCACCCGAATTAAGCCTGATGTCGGTTCCGGTGTGCATCCTTCGTCCGCGACGGCCAAATTTGGAAAGAATCTCTCCTTTAACCGGCAAAATAAAACCACGATCATTCGGCAAGTTCAGCGAAATTTCCACGGTATCATTTTTATCAGGCAAAGTATTAATCGGGTACTTAATCTGTGTTGAATTCCAGGCATTCTTATAAAGAATTTCGTCAATGGTAGGCCTGAGTGAATCGATTTCAAGTTCTTCTCCCTGCACCAGCGTTGAGTCGACCTGAAGTGAATCGGTATTGAATGTTTCGTTGATTGGTTCGATGGTAACGGGCAGTGTTTGCTGGGCTAAACCCGACATAGCCAAAAGCATTCCTGCCGACAATAAAAGTGCGAATAATTTCATCTTCAAAATTTGGGTTAACAATTCGAACGATTAGCTCAAAAATTTGAACGGATTGCGAATTTAATCTTTTCGTTACTTTTTACAACCCATTTCGTCAAAAGATATGTGCATTTTAACAAATTATAACACCTTTTTACACCGTTGAAGAAGATTCGGGGAGGGATTCTCAAACCATGAAAAACAATTCTTTCCATAAGACTATTAAGTACTTAGGGATTGGTCTCATCACAATATTTGCCCTGATTGGGCTAACTTTAACAGCAGCGTTTTTTGCAGTCAAATTTCACCTGACCAACGATCCGGGAGTCGTCGACTTAAATGACCGGTATTTTCAGGAGATAAAAGACCGGTACGCAAAAAAAGATTCAGAGGAGGGAACAAAAGCCGATTTTTCGGAAGCGCGCCTGTTTCACAACCTTTCGGTGCTCAGCAGGTATTACCCGGCCAATGCCTATTATATCGAAAATGCTTACCTGAAAACCCGTAACCTCCCCGAAACACAGGCCATGCTTCAGGCAGTTGAGTTGCACTTGCAGGACAACCAGGCTTATCACGCCGAGGTTGCCACCTTTCAGGAAAACGAAAATAACGACAACAAACTGCATACACAAAGCGTATTTGAGTGGATGAACATTCCCGAATGGCAGGTTTTTAAAGAAGCAGTTGTAAAAGATAAGCCACTGATAGATTCTGTTGCCGCGCTGACCGGCGTTGAGCCACGGTTAATTGTTTCGGTTTTAGTTGGAGAGCAAATCAGGCTTTTCAACTCGAGCCGCGAGGCCTACAAAAAATGGATTGGTCCGCTGAAAATTCTGTCGGTTGAAGCAACTTTTTCGCTCGGTGTAACCGGCATCAAAGTGCCGACTGCCCAGTTTATCGAAAGAAACCTGAAAGACTCAGCCTCCGTTTTCTACCTGGGGAAACCATATGAGAGCCTGCTCGATTTTAAAACAAACAACCCGACCCAGGAGCGCTTCAAGCGACTGACCGACTACCATAACCATTTTTATTCATACATGTACGCTGCCCTAAACATTAAAATGATGAAGCAACAATGGGAACGTTCGGGCTACCCGATAACCGACAGGCCGGAAATTATTGCAACCCTTTATAACATCGGGTTCGAGGCTTCCGTTCCAAAAGAAAACCCGGTTGTGGGCGGGTCTGGCATCAACATCAAAGGGAAACGCTACTCGTTTGGCTCGGTTGCATACGAATTCTATTACTCGGGTGAGTTGTTCGATCAGTTCCCGTTTAAAAACTCACGATTCGACTTCAACAATGCGTAAAAAACTGAAATACATTTATTTTATAGCATTTTTTCTTTTCCTGATGATCCTGAAAGTAAGCGCGCAGGAACCATGGATCAGTCAGATACCCTGGCATAACCTCGCTGATGGATTATTGTATGCAGAAATTGACGCTCCGGATAAATCGGTTGTGAATGACTCGAAACTTACCCTCCTGAAAATAGACAAGCAAAAGTTTGACTTTGAATTTCTGACTGCTTCGGAGCACGGTAAAAAAATGCGAACCGCTCCCGACTGGGCAAACGAGTTTAACCAGACGCTGATCATCAACGCCGGGATGTATTCATACAATAAAATACATTCGAACAAAGGCTACATGAAGAATTACAACCACCTTAACAATCCGAAGAAAAGCGGCTACTACAATGCCATTTTGGCCATGCACCCGAAAGACACGAAAAAAGCACCTTTCGACATCATCGATATCACTGATCAGGATTGGGAAAAAGTGAGACACGAGTATCATTCGCTTTGCCAGAACATGCGTATGATTGGCTTCGACGGCGCGGGCATGGCTTTCTCGAAACGCCCCGACCAGTCGTGCAGCATGATTTTGGCAGCCACAGATGTTGAAAGTAACCTCTACTTCATCTTCACCAGGTCGCCCTATACGCACCAAACCATGATTAAGTATTTGCAGGGTTTGCCACTGAATATCCGCACAACGGCTTACCTCGAAGGTGGCCCCGAAGCAAGCCTTTACATCAATACAGGCGATACCATAATTGCCAAATACGGTAGTTACGTTTCCAACTCGTGTGCCAACGACGAAAACGACCACTTCTGGGAAATTCCGAATGTAATTGCATTGAGAAAGAAGAAATAATACGGAGCCTGCTTCGGATTGTCTTTCTGTCTGCGATCGCTCCAGCGAATCGTAAGTTGAAAGGTAGTTGAGATTTTCGGGGCACGCGATTTTAAGCAAATCTTAAGAAAACCCATAGAATGCTTTAAGTGCGGAAGTCGTTTTTTTGTGTCGTATTTACGAACATTAAAAACTACAAATCATGGACTTAACGCATTTACACCCGATGATCGTTCATTTTCCAATTGCATTGCTGATTGTTGGATTTCTTTCCGACATTGTTGGATTACTGACAAAGCGTGACTTTTTCACGCAAGCCGGATTTTACCTGTTTACCTTGGGTGCGCTTGGCGTAATTGCTGCTTTTATTACCGGTAGTCAGGCGGGCGATGGCATTGTTGAGGAGGGGGCGCTTAAACAAGCCCTTGAAACTCACGAGGAAGCTGCAACATTAACCATTTGGGTAGTGAGCATTGCGGCTGTTTTTCGCATTGCTTTGTTTCTTTTAAAGAAATTCAGCGGAGTTTTAAAAATGGTTTCATTAGCTTTGGGTTTGCTGGCTGTAATGGCTATTGCACGCACCGGATACTAC
>JAEWME010000283.1 GCA_023393265.1 Bacteroidota bacterium
GGTGTCAGGTAAATCCGGTCGCCATCAATGAGTGGCGACTCGCAAAATCCAAACTGAACCGAATCGGCCTTCAGGTCTTTAAAGAAATCTACACTCCAAACCTGCTCTCCATTTTCAGCTTTAAGGCAACAAGCAGCACCTGAACCACTTACCACATAAATCAGGTCATTCACCACCGTCGGAGTCGACCTCGCGCCTGGGAAAATGCCATTCCAGTCTTTCCCGTAATTTTTCTTCCACAGCATATTTCCTGAAATATCGAATGCAAAAAGGTAACCATCGGCATTGAGTGTATCAGGAATACCGGTAACAAATATTTTATCGCCTGAAATAACTGCACTCCCCTGCCCTGTTCCCAAATCGCTGAAAGACCACAGCAATTTCGGACCATCTGCTGGCCACTCCTTTAGCAAATTTTTCTCCGGATAAATGCCATCGCGGTTCGGGCCGCGCCACTGGGTTTGGGCACAGATATTTTCGGCTAAGACAGCCAAAACAATCAGCAGCAAATAAATTTTGATCAGTTTTTTCATGAGTTGATTTTCCTGTTTGTTAAGATGAACAGGTAATACGTCACTCCTGATTTTAAAACATTACTGTTCAGGAAAAATTTTCACAAACAACGGTTTGTACACCGGTCCCGTTTGCGACAAAATGCTTTCATAAAGCACCACCCGATCGATTGCAACCTGACCAAAACAAAAACCTGCGTACTGTTCCTGAATGGAGCGAATGGCCGCACTGTTTTCGATGCTTTTTATGCGGGCAATGGTCAAATGTGGTTTCAGTGGTTTTTCGTCGAATGTGAAGCCATTTTGTTGGAGCAAAGCACCCAACTTCCGGTAAGCGTTCATTACCGGAGCCAGATTTTGAAGCCCGAGCCACAAAACTTTAGGATTTCGTTGATTTGGAAAAACGCCAACATCCTTTAATTCGGTCACCAACCCAAGCGTCGTTCCAAATGAATCGTTGATCAACCCGCAAAGTAAAGGAACTTTTTCGGACGGCGTTTCGCCCAGAAAATACAAGGTAATGTGCCAGTTTTCAGGCTTCGTCCAACTCATCCGGTTTTGATTGAGCTCTGGATTCCTGGCCCACTTTCCGGCTTCATTTTCTGCAACCTTCGACCGAACCGGAATTCCGATAAAAAGACGCTTCATCGCATTTATTTTTAAACAAAATTGGCAAAATATCCGAAACTTCAGGATAAAAAAAATCAATTAAAAGACTAAATTCCCTGAATTTATATAAATTTGAGGATATATATCTCCAAAACACTAAAAAAATGATTGAACGATTCCTTACAAACTCAATACTGAATAGCATTAAGCCAGGGCATGTGGTTGGTTTACTCGGAGCCCGACGGGTTGGAAAAACGATTTTAATGGAACAAATAAAATCAAGGCTTGATGGCCGAAAGGTTTTAATAATCCAGGGCGATAATCTGGATGTTGCAGAAATTATATCCAGCCGCAGGAAAAGTGTCATAGAACGCCTCGTAAAAGAATATGAATTTCTATTTATCGATGAAGCTCAAATGATTCCTGGTATTGGTGCATCCCTTAAATTAATGGTCGACACCCTACCCGGACTTTCCATATTTGTCACCGGGTCATCAGCCTTTGATATTAAGAACTCAACCGGAGAACCACTAACCGGCAGGAGTACATTTTTCAACTTATTTCCATTTGCACAACTGGAAATGAATGAAGATTTCCTTCAGACAAGGGAAAACCTGGAAAGTAAACTTATTTACGGAACTTACCCGCAGGTTCATTTCAGCCCGAATGAGGATGAAAAAAAAGCAACACTGTACGGTATCAGAGATGGGTACCTTTTAAAAGACCTACTGGCGATGGACAATTTAAAAAACTCAGTTTTTGTGATCAACCTGCTCAGGATGATTGCCCATCAAATTGGAAACGAAATTTCATACAGCGAATTGGGCCGGGCACTTAATGCCGACAACAAAACCATCAAAAGATACCTTGAGTTACTTGAAAAAATGTTTGTCCTGTTCTCGCTCAATGGGTTCAGTCAAAATATCAGGAAAGAATACACAAAATCTCCAAGGTACTATTTCTGGGACAACGGGATCCGAAACGCTGTAATATCCAACTTCAACCCACTCGTGATGCGCGATGATATTGGAAAACTTTGGGAAAACTATTGCATTTCTGAACGGTTAAAGAAAGTTCATTACACCCGGATTTTTGCCAACAGCTACTTCTGGAGAACCTACGACCAGCAAGAGATTGATTACATTGAAGAAAAGGATTCCCAAATAACAGGGTATGAAATAAAATGGAAAGATGAAAAAGCCAGGTCAAAAAAAACTTTCGAATCAACTTACGCCAACGCCAAAGTAGAGATTATTAACCGCGACAATTTTCTGGATTTTATTTCCTAATGTCATCAATCAGTATTGTTCCTGAATGAACCTAAGCTGCTTTTCGAGCATAGCAACCTTGCACATCTCGAAACCTGCTTTTCGGGCATTTTCAATAGGTCGCGAATAAATATATTCGATCTCCATGGGCCGGCGATGATCAAAATCGAGTTTCATACTTGGGGCATAAGGTTTCATACGAACGGTCATGTCGATCATCTGCTGCGCCAGCGATTCTTTCAGAGGGACACCGCAGACATTGGCGCCACGAATCACTTCCAGCATCATTTCAAGAGCCAGTTGACGTGTTTCGTTACTGGCCATCAATTTATCCGTAGTGGTATTCAGAACAACCGCCATCCCATTGAAAGGCACATTCCAAACCAGCTTCTGCCAACGCGCATATTCCAGATCGGGAGCCATTTCGGTATTAATTCCTGAAATCTGAAAGTTGGAAATAACCTTATTCATAATATCGCAATCAGTCAGATTATGCGAACCGAGGATCAGCTTTCCAAAATCGAGGTGAGCAATGTGGGCAGGCCCAATTTTATTCGAACAAATAAAAGCCAGGCCCCCTGCGAGATAGGTATGTGGCAATTCGCGGGCAAGATCTTCCTCCAACCCCAACCCGTTTTGAAGCAATACAACAACACTTCTTGAATGCAACAATGGTCGTATCAACCCTGCCAAATGGCTGTTTCCTGTGGTTTTAGTACAAACAAGTACCACGTCGCATTTAGGCATGTCGGCAGTTGAGCGATAAGCATTTACTTCAGCTAAATGGAAATTACCATACACCGAATCAACTTTCAGCCCATTCACTTTTGCAAATTCATAATCGCTCCTGAAAAGGAAATGAACGTCGTGACCTGTTTTGGCCAGCATTCCACCATAGAATCCACCAAGCGCTCCCGTACCGATTACTCCATATCTGACTGTCATTGCTTTTCTCTTTAATGTTGTTAGGCAAAAATAACGGCAATGCGCTGGCAATGGTCAGGTTTCGTCAATGCAACAATCAATCGTAACAAAAAAATTACACGGTAGAAACGGCAAACAAAATTCAGAATTTATGGTTTTTATTGACAATACTTTATTCTAAAATCATGCAAAACAAGCCGCTCGAAATCGAAAGAACTTTTCCGGCGCCAGTTTCTGTTATCTGGAAAGCACTGACGGACAAGGAAGAGATGAGAAACTGGTACTTCGACCTTCCTGAATTTGAAGCAGTAACAGGTACCGAATTCCGCTTTTGGGGAGGCCCCGACGAAAAGAATCAGTATCTGCACATTTGCAAAATAACAGAAGTGATTCCGGAGAAGAAGATTTCTTATAGCTGGCGATACGACGGATATGCCGGAAGTACGCTGGTTAGCTTCGAATTAGCCGAAAAAGACGATGAAACAACTGTCAAACTTACACACAGCGGTTTGGAAACATTTCCTCCGGAAGTGGCCGATTTTAAACGAAGTAACTTTGAAGAAGGCTGGACCTGGATAATCGGAACATCGCTGAAGGAGTACATTGAAAACAAAATCAAATAAAAACAAAAACTATGAAAATTGCTGTACTCATTGTTCGCATCCTATTGGGCCTTTTGTTCGCTTTTGCATCAGTGGCCTACTTTTTCAAGCTGGCTCAGGCTCCTGAACTAACTGGTGATGTAAAAACTTTCAACGATGGAATTGCTGCATCGGTTTACCTGATGCCCACAGTAAAAGTATTTGAGTTGCTTTGCGCCATTGCTTTCCTCACCGGAAGATTTGTTCCGCTGGCGACAGTGGTTATCTTCCCGATTGCCGTCAATATTTTTGCATTTCATGCTTTTCTCGAACCATCGGGACTCCCGGTTGCATTGTTCGTTTTGGCAGCAAATCTGTTCCTGGCATATTATCACCGCGATAAATACAAAAGCATCTTTGCAGTGAAATAATAAATAAAAACAGAAGGCGACCATCAGAATGGTCGCCTTCTGTTTTTATTTAAGCTTGTCTTTAATTGGCCTGTCTTTGGGCAGATTAAAGTCGATTGGCAAGTTGTAACTTACATCAACAGCCTTGCCCGCCTGTTTTCCGGGCGACCACTTTGGCATCGAATTCACAAGCCGCAAAGCTTCTTTATCAAGAGCAGGATCAACTTTGTTCAGTATTTTTGCATCGCCTATTTCTCCCGATTTCAGGACCACAAACGAAACGGTAACCCGGCCCATAATTCCAGCATCAACGGCCGACTTTGGATATTGGAGATTACTTGCAACAAACGCTTTGAGTGCAGCAATACCACCGGGAAACGACGGCATCTCTTCAACAATCACAAAGTCATCAGACGACTTTTTCGTCTTTATTTCTACAACCCCGTTTTTACCTTTTTCACCATATTTAGCTATTGCAGGCTCCCCTTTGATAACATTTACAGACTCTATCTTTTTAGAATCTAGTCGATCAATTACCGCTTTAGTTGATTCCTTCCCATCAACAACGAACATTGAAGGACTGCTTGCAGCGTCAATTACAATTGTATCTGCTTTTATGTTTGTTACTCCATTTTTGTAATCGCCCTGAACAGTCTTTGCTGTAAAGTTAAGCCCGGTGGACGCAGAAGTTTTACTACTGTTTTGAATTGCAATAAAATTGCCAGTAAGGTTAGTCGTAGATCCTTTTTCAACATCAGAAGTGACTTGTTTTGAAGCTACGAGGATTACACCATTTTTACCTTTCTCTTCATATTTCTTAAGAAATTCTCCGTCTTTGAGAACCTCAATCCGATCGATCGTTTCAGGTTTTATTTGGCTTAATTCGTCGGCTGTAACTTCCTTGTCGTCAACCAAAATAAGAGCCTGATCCAATTTTCCTGAAGTAACAGAATCTGGCGTTTTCTCGATCACATCAATTTCGACCACTGCCCTTGCCATTTTTACAACCATCGGAGTATTAAAGTCCGGATCAATTTTTTCGGTTTTGTAGCCCACAAAAGATATAACAAGCGGATTTTTTCTGTCAGTTTTTAAAGCGAAATTTCCATCGACATCCGTAACGGTGCCTTCTGTTGTTCCTGAAATAATAACAGTAGCTCCGGGCAACGCTTCGCCTTTTTCATCAACCACTTTCCCTTTAATCAAGCTTTCTTTTTCCTGATTTTCGGTAGCTTCAGAAATGAGTTTCGGCGCATCAATGCCTTCATCCGAAATTATTTCCTGATTGTTTTTCGCAGCACCCTCAGCAAATTCGTACCTGGGAGCGGCAAAAGCATAGAAAACTCCTGCAATCAATGGTAAGACCAGCAAGAGCTTCAGCTTTCTGACTGGCGATTTTATTGTTTGTTTCATCATGTTAAATCGTTTTTTGTTCAGTGAATAATTAAATGAATTGGCCAGCGGAATTACCGGCCCTCCAAACATCTGGTTCAACAGCGCAGCACGGTAAACTGCCGGATTTTGCGAACGCTGCAGCGCACGCTCATCGGCCAGGTACTCGTGATTTTGCCTGATCATCCGGCCATAAAGCCAGACAACCGGATTGAACCATTGTACCAGGCAAATCAGTTCGAAAAGCATCAAATCGATCCAATGTTTTTGACCGATGTGTTCCCGCTCGTGGTGAATGATTTCACGCATTTCATCTTCAGCAATTGAAGGATTGACAAAAACAAAGTTGAAAAATGAAAATGAAGCGGAATATCGGTTGGTTTGGATGATTTTGATGGACTCGTCCGATTGAGATCCGGACCGAAGTATCTCTCTGCCAACGGAAATAATTTGGACAAGTGTTCTTCCCAAAAGAACCAAAATACCGGCAAAGTATAACATCCAGAGAAAGTCCTTGTAAGAAAAGGGATCGTCAGTAATCACTGCTGCCACTGGTGTTGCATTCAATTCCCCAACCGATGGCAAAACAGGAATGATAACCGTGTAATGCCACGTCAGAAAAGGAAAAACCAGGGACAAAACCATGCCAAGAATCAGGTAAAAACGGTTCAGGGCAAAGAATCGTTCATTACGGAGAAACAAGAGGTAAACCAAACCAAAACCAGTCAGCCAAACTGACGACCGAAATAAATAGGCGGCAATTGTTTCCATGTTTCAAAGTTTATTCTTTGGATAATTCTCTTTTTGTTTCTTCCATCAATTGTTCCAAATCCTGAATACTC
>JAEWME010000331.1 GCA_023393265.1 Bacteroidota bacterium
CAGTATATTTTTCGAATGGTCGCCCAAATCAACGGCATCGGAGTTAAATCCGTCCATGTCGTGGAAATAGCTGTTTCGGACCACACTGCCGATCTCCATATCGCCAAAATCGATGCAATCGGAATCCAGACCTTTATTTCCAATAAAATCGCAGTCAGAAATCAAAATCTTACCTCGCTTCACATTGATTAAGTCAACGCCTGGCATGTCGGAATGAATGGTGTTGTGGGTAAAGGTGGTTTGCGAATTGTAGAAATTGACAGGATTCAGATACACATTCTTCAAATCAACACTATCGACGACAACGATGCAATTTGAAACCGCCAATGCAGCGATGTCCCTCACCGGGTTTGGTCCATGAGAAGCATTCTCAAACACAACATTCCGGAACCAGACGGTATCGTTCGCATTTTTAATCGAAATATTGCCCCACCTTTTCAAGGCACTTTCAGGATTACTCCTGAAAACAACCGGTTCGGCCTTTGTTCCGATTGCTTTCACCGGGCCCAAAGACGCGATGGAAACACCATCAGAAAACCAGAGTTCCACGCCAGGCTCAATGGTGAGGCTGCCTGTTTCCGTAATTGAAACGTTATCCGGAACCAGGTATGGCGAACACGCTTTTGAAAGCGTCGTCGGAGTTGAAATTTCGGTCGGCAGAATACATTTGCCGTCGCCTTCGAAAACTGCCGTTATATTGGTTGCAGCCTGCGGATGAATAACCAGTTCGCTGTCGGTGGAAAGATAACTGGCTGAACCGGCCTTTCCGGCTGACAATTCCAGGTCGAAACTAATGTCGCTGCTGTTGGCCGCCGATTGATGTATTTCAACCGCAAGAACATTGGTCCCGTTAACCAGCAAATCACTTCCAAGCGCAAAGGTATGAAAGGTTGATTCGTTCGTTCCACTAACCGAATTCACCGCCAGTGTACCGGAATTAATGGTTCCAGAGGGCATGTTGTACCGCTGTAACTCTTTCCCGTTCAGGTAAACAACTGCACCGTCATCGTATTTCAGGGCCAGATTCAACCCGGTCACCTTTTCCTTGTCCGTCAAAGTAAAGCTTTTCCGGAAATACGTGGTGATAAAGCGGTTGTTCGTGTCACTACCATATCCAACTACCGTTTTTTCGTCGCCGTCGCCATAGCCAAGTTCAGCCTGACCCGATTTCCAGGAAGCATCAACGAACCCGGAGTTTTTCCACGAGTTGCCCAAATCGGTTCCGACATCCGAATATTTCCAAACCTGTTCTTTCGAAATCAAAACGGAATCGCCAAGCGCCTTCCAGCCCATAAAACGATAACCTGGTTTGGCCTCGGCATGGAGCCTGATTTCCTCGCCCTGCGGATAACCACCAGCGCAAACATCAACCGTAATCTTTAATTCGTTAAAGGTCAGTTCTCCGGATTTTTCAGGAAAGGTTGTAACAGTCACCGAAACCGGAGCTGCAAAACCATAGTTTGTCAGATCTTTCAAAATGATGGCCGGGCGAGCTTCCGCAAAAGCTTCCAGTTTATTCACTTCCGATAACCAGTAATCCATTGTTGAAATGGCTTTCACATTGCTATAATTACCAAACCCGCTTGTTCCTTTCCAACGGTCAATATGCCGCGGAATCTCAGCTTCAATAAGCTTTTTATGGTTTTCGATGCGTCCGATCATGCGCGTCGGATTGAACGTAGTGAACAACAAGTCGGACAGCTTGAGCCCAAATTGCTTTTTAAAATCTTGATTTCGGATGAGCTCTTTCAGAGGCCAGCCATCCTCGTTCACGTAAAAGCTGATCATCTGGTTTGAAGCGTTAAAAAAACCGCGGTCGAAATCCATCAATATCCATTTCCATTTTCCGGAATCTTTAGGCTTCCACTTCATCAGATTGTGCCCAATCGAACTGTTTCCGCTATACACTTCGGTGGCAACCACATCGATGAAGTCTTCAATGTCCATTTCATTTGCCACTGCCTGGTAGTTTGCCGGATTACTGAGGTCTTTTGCTGTCAGAGAAAGAAAATAGTCATTGGCTTTGAAATCGCCCGTTTCGGCATAATGACCTGCATCAGTTTCTTCAATCATGTCAAACGATCCGGGTTCGAGTCCGTGATTGCCCACGATATAATCTTCGTCGATTTTCTCGCGAAGGTTATGAATCCCCATATACTCGCCATTGATAAAAACAATGCAGGGGCGAAATCCGGAGTTATCGATATTCGTATTTTCAACGGCTGCCGATTGAATCATTGCATCCCGGAAAAGTGTATTTCCCCAATCGCTGCCTGATGCCCGGATGGAGAATGTGTCGAATACTTTTCTGGACTTATCGAAAATAAGCGGATATTCCAATTTACCCGCGCCATACTGTTTCCTGAATGAAACACCGAGCATTTTTTCGGGCAACTGCCAGGAATATAACCCGGTTGACTTGATCCCAGCTTTCAGGTTAAAAGCTGCATCCGGACGTCCATCGTTTTCGAAAAGCTCAATATTTACAGGAATTTCCCAGTCGGGCTTCGAACTATGCGGGACATAAATGCCAATTTCCGGATCCCAGAAATTCGCAGGTTCTGAAGCGATGCATACAATCGGCAAGTTGCCAATCTCATCTTTTCCCGCGATCAAATAGGTATTCGTATTGACAGGTCCCGGTATCTGGCCGTCTTTGAAAATTCGAGCTCTGACCACCGTATTTTGTGTAATGCTGATTGGTTCCTGAACCACGGGCGACTGTTCGTCGGGCTCCGAACCATCGAGCGTATAGCGAACGACTCCGCCAAAAATCGATTTTAGCACCAGCGATACCGGCTGATGATACACCCCGCCGGTAACTGAAAAACTCGGATCGCTTTTCACGATTGAGGTGTAACCGGGAGTGGTATTCGACTTGCCGGGAGTTGCCTCAGGAAACAAGACCCAATCGCCGCCACCATCGGGTCTTCTTCCCAGGGAAATGTTCGAATTCTGTGCTGCAAACCGGATGGAGTCAACCACCATCAAATCCGGCTTATACAGCCCGATTTCTTCCCCATCGGCGCTTAAATTGAAACTGGCATGATTGGCAGAATCCCTCGAATCGGCCCAGAAAATGACAAATCCGTTCGCCGGTATTGTTACGCTCCCAATGCTCCATTTATCAGGCTTTTTCAAGTTATCAGTAAGGAAATACCCGTTCAGGTTTACCGGAGAATTACCGGCATTATACAACTCGATCCAGTCAGAATTGGCAAGGTAATCCGGATCCTGAACGGCAGATGAATTCGAGGCCATAAATTCATTGATGTAAATCTGTGCGCTGGTAATTGTAGAAATAAATAAAAGCAAAAAAAGAAGCTTTAGACGTCTCATCTCTCCTCCCTGATATTTAAAAAAGTCGTTTAATTTAATCAAAAAAATAGCAAGATTCAGATTTTACTTTCTCAATATCCTTTTAATACAATTCAACCAAAACTTTTGATGTCGAAAAAAAGACAGATTAAGCAACTCACACCCCGTATGAAAACAAAAAAATCAACCTGAACTTCAGATTGATTTTTAAATAAGTTGATATCCTATCCGGGGAATCATTCCCCTGAAAAATGAGAAATAGGTAAAGCATGGGATTAGGCATCCAGATCCTCGAAATTGATTTTGGTATAGTCTTT
>JAEWME010000240.1 GCA_023393265.1 Bacteroidota bacterium
TTTGAAAACGGTTACCCTGCTGCAACAGGCATTGGCATGGACTGGGGCGGAGTTATTATCGATTTCATTGCAGGAACCTTTAGTGCTGATCAGTCAATCGGGATTAAGAGCCCGGTGCAGTTTGATGCTTATACGTATTCGAAAGAAGTGCTGGCCGAAAATTGTACGATGAACGATTTTTGCCGGACGACTCCCAAATTCGAACGTGCCAAACTGGTTGACGTTTGCAAAAGTAGATGGATTTTCATCTCCGGAACGGCTGCCATTGTTGGACAAGATAGCGATCACCAGGATTCGGTTGAACACCAGACTGGAATGACCATCGACAATATCAAGCGATTGATCGCGGCAGATAATGTGGGGAAATACAATGTTGGGGTAACTACTGACCCGAAAATTACTTACCTGCGCGTCTATGTAAAATACGATACAGATTTTGAAGTTGTCAGGCAAATATGCCGCAGGCACTTCCCCGAAATTCCTCTTTCATTTGTTATCGCCGACGTTTGCCGCCCCGAATTGCTCGTTGAGATAGAAGGACACGCGGTTATCGGGTAACTCTTTCATCATTTTTTTATTGTTGTTCGCTAAAAAAGAATGTAGCATCTGTTATTTGATTCCGGATGCTGCTCATTGCGACTGAAAGTTTTCTTTTCCTGTCCCTACCAAAATGTAGGTTAAGCCAATATTAACTGGGCTTAACCCCTTATCAGCATTGAGTTTCTGCCGAAAAACACCTTTTGTTCCTTTCCATCGGTGTTCCTACCAAAACGTAGGACTTTTTACCGTGCCAAAAACCTTTCAAAATTTTTTGTTTGCCGATAAGTTGCAGATTGTCAGTTTTTAGCAATTCATTCATCATTCATCATTCATCATTCATCATTCCCTTTGGCATCCTTCTCGTAATGCTTCGGCCAAACACGAAAGTTGAACCCGTTAAAAAATAGGAAAATGAGAAAGATTGCAATTTATGGTAAAGGTGGAATCGGAAAATCCACTACCACACAAAACACAGTGGCCGGATTGGTCGAAGCAGGATACAATGTAAAAGTAGTTGGTTGTGACCCGAAAGCTGACTCAACCCGTTTGTTGCTCGGAGGACTTGCTCAGAAAACAGTACTCGACACCTTGCGTGAAGAAGGCGAGGACATCGACCTCGACGATATTGTAAAAATTGGTTACGGCGGCGTTCGCTGCGTTGAGTCGGGCGGTCCGGAACCTGGAGTAGGTTGTGCTGGTCGTGGTATCATCACTTCTATCAACCTGCTGGAACAGTTGGGTGCTTGGGACGAAAAATACAAAATCGACTACACGTTCTACGACGTACTTGGTGACGTGGTTTGTGGTGGTTTCGCCATGCCAATCCGCGAAGGAAAAGCCGAAGAAATCTACATCGTGGTTTCAGGAGAAATGATGGCTATGTATGCAGCCAACAACATCTGTAAAGGTATCAAGAAATATGCACAGGCTGGTTCTGTTCGTCTTGGCGGTTTAATTTGCAACTCGCGTAAGGTAGACAACGAACGGGAAATGATCGAAGAACTTGCCCGTCAGTTGGGAACCAAGATGATCCATTTTGTACCGCGCGATAACATGGTTCAGCGTGCTGAGATCAACCGTAAAACGGTGATCGACTACGATCCAACCCACAACCAGGCAGATGAATACCGCGCATTGGCCAAAGCCATCAACGATAACACGGATTTCATCATCCCAAATCCGCTGTCGATGGAAGAACTTGAAACCTTATTAATCGATTTCGGAATCGCTAACTAAAAAACCAAAAATAGGAGATCCAAACTATGTTAATGATCAGAGCTATCATCCGTCCCGAGAAATCAAGTAAAGTGTTAAAAGCATTATTCGAAGCCGGTTATGTCGCAGTTACAAAAATCCCGGTTGTTGGTCGCGGAAAACAACGAGGTATTAAAATCGGAGATGTAACTTACGATGAGCTTCCAAAAGAAATGCTCCTGATGGTAATTAAAGACGAAGACAAGGATTTCGCCGTCACAACCATCATGGAAGCAGCCCGCACCGAACCCAAAGGTGCTTATGGCGATGGAAAAATCTTCGTCACGCCGGTTGAGGAGGCTTACACGATTTCGAGAGGTACCAAAGAACTCTAACCCACAAAAAACCGAGTTATGAAGTTAATCATGGCAATTATACGCATCGATAAAATGAACGAAACAAAACGCGCTTTATCTGATGCAGGACTTCCTTCGATGACTGCTACCGGAAAAGTTTTCGGTCGTGGTAAAGGACTTTGGGATGCCAAGGTTTTGGAAGGCGTAAAAAAAGACCTTCCCGAAGCATTGGTCCATTTGGGGAAAGAACCGCGCTTGAGGCCACAAAGAGTTATTACCCTGGTCGTTACTGATGAAAATAAAGATAAGGCAGTGGAAACCATCATTGAGGCCAACCAGACTCCCGAACCGGGCGACGGAAAAATCTTCGTCATCCCGTTGATTGAATCATACAAAGTAAGAACCGGTGAAGCCGGAGATTTGACACTTGATTAAAATTTACGATCATGCCAAACAGAAAAAAAGATTATTCACAAGGTTTGCCGGATCCGGCTCCATTGAGAGAAGCGATTCTGCAAAAATATCCGCCAAAGCTGGCAAAAAAGCGTGCCAAAGCATTGGTGATTAACGATCCGGAAGTGGATCAGGAAATTATGGCCAATGTACGCACCATCCCCGGAATCATTACGCAGCGTGGCTGTACCTACGCCGGATGTAAAGGGGTGGTTCTTGGGCCAACCCGCGACATCATCAACCTGGTGCACGGCCCGATTGGTTGCAGTTTCTATGCCTGGCTTACCCGACGCAACCAAACGCGCCCGGCTGAAGGCGAAGAAAATTATATGACTTATGCTTTTTCGACCGACATGCAGGATGAAAACATCGTGTTCGGTGGTGAAGCAAAACTAAAAGAAGCCGTTCGCGAAGCATTCGAAATATTCAAGCCAAAAGCAATTGGTATTTTCTCAACCTGTCCGGTTGGTTTGATTGGCGACGACGTTCATTCGGTTGCACGCGACATGAAAGCCGAGCTTGG
>JAEWME010000253.1 GCA_023393265.1 Bacteroidota bacterium
ATGGCGCT
Organism: Bacteroidota bacterium; assembly: GCA_023393265.1. GTDB lineage: Bacteria > Bacteroidota > Bacteroidia > Bacteroidales > Prolixibacteraceae > Aquipluma. Next base: position 9 of record JAEWME010000253.1, read on the forward strand.
GACGCTAAAATTTACATCGAAGCCAAACAGCTTGTGGGTTTCGGCAGAATTGTACCAACCGTTGTTTAAACCATCTCCAAAAGCCGAAGCGTAAGGATTTAAGTATCCCCTGACGAGCGCGTTGGCATCATTTTTCCCACCTACCAAAAATTCAGCAATTTTCGACTGCGCATGGCTAAGCTGGAAGAAAAGTCCTGCACAAGCAAGTAAGATCAGCTTTTTCATAGCAATTATTTTTAAAATTAGGGTTTTCGTTCTTGCGCCGTTTTATACATGCGGCTGAACAAAGATATAAAATTCAGATTTATCGTTTTTTAGATTATGTTATCTATCAGCAATTCCCTTTAAAAAATTCCGAATTTGATACTTTTGCATAAAAAGTTCCTTTTTTAAATGAAAAAATTTTAGAAGTTTTGATACTGAAACAGAATAAAAAAATCAGACAAATGAATATCAGGCACATTGCTGTTATCCTGCTCACAAGCATCTCATTGGCAGGATTTTCACAGAAGAAGATCGAGTTAAAGGATGTTGTCGGCGGATCAACTTTCAGGCAGAAAACCATAAGCGGTCTCCGGTCGATGAATGATGGACTGCACTACACGACAACTGAAGACAATAACAAAATCGTTTCCTACAACTATAAAACCGGCGAAAAAGCAGAAGTTCTTTTCGACTTAACTAAAATAGAAAACGCCGGATTCGACCGTTTTTCGGAATACGAGTTTTCGGCTGACGAAACAAAAATCCTGTTCGAAACGAAGAAAAAACCTATATACCGGCATTCCTACACCGCTCAGTATTTTATATGGAACCGTACAACCAAAGAAATGAGCCCGCTTTCGGAAAAAGGAGAACAGCAACTGGCAACTTTTTCTCCTGATGGCGAGCGCGTTGCATTTGTGCGCGACAACAACCTATTTATTAAAAGTCTGAAGTTTGGAACAGAAAGTCAGGTAACAAAAGACGGAAAGGTCAACGAAATCATCAACGGCGCCCCCGACTGGGTTTACGAAGAGGAATTCAGTTTCAACAAAGCTTTTGCATGGTCGCCCGACAGCAAGTTTCTGGCATTCGTTAAATTCGACGAGCGCAATGTCCCCCTATTCAATATTCCGATGTATGAAGGAAAATCGCCTGAACTGAAAGAAAATGAATTATATCCCGGAAGTTACACCTATAAATATCCGAAAGCTGGAGAAAACAATTCGGTGGTCAGTGTGCTGATTTACGACCTGAAATCGAAATCGAGCGTAACGGCCGAAGTTGGAAACGACGAGCAACAATACATTCCCCGAATCAAATGGACACAGGATGCTTCGGATTTGGCCATCATGAAACTAAACAGGCTGCAAAACCAGGTTGACATTGTTCTGGCGAATCCTTTCACAGGCGACACCCGATCTTTTTTTACCGAAAAAAACAAAAGGTATATCGACGAATCGTTTTACGACAATTTCATTTTTCTGCCTGATACCAAATACATTGTCCTGACAAGCGAGCGCAACGGTTATTCACATCTTTACCTGTACGATCGCCAAGGTTTCGAGGTAAAACAACTGACTGACGGCAAATTTGACGTCACCGAATTTTACGGCTACGACCCTGTAAAAAAGATTTTCTACTACCAGGCTGCAAAAGAATCGCCGGCACAGCGCGAAGTGTATTTCGTAAGCATCGATGGAAAAAAATCAGGAAAACTATCGACGCAGGCAGGAACAAACAATTCTGTTTTCAGCGCTGGATTTAAATATTACATCAACTATTTCAGCAGCGTCTCAACTCCCAATCTGGTCACACTTCACGACCAGACCGGCAAACTAATTCGCACACTGGAAGACAATGCGGCACTGAAAGATAAACTAAAGGAATATGACCTTAGTCCAAAAGAATTTTTCAGTTTCAAAACTCCGGAAGGAGTTGAACTGAATGGCTGGATGATAAAACCGGCCAATTTCGATTCGTCGAAGAAATATCCGGTTTTCATGACCCAGTACAGCGGCCCGAATTCGCAACAGGTTCTCGACCGCTGGGGCGTTAGCTGGAACGACTACCTGGCGCAGGAAGGGTTTGTTGTTGCCTGCGTTGACCCACGCGGAACAGGCGCCCGGGGCGAAGATTTCAGGAAAATAACTTACCAGCAGTTGGGAAAATACGAATCGGACGACCAAATTTCGGCTGCCCGCTACCTGGGAACATTACCGTTTGTTGACAAAGACCGGATTGCAATCTGGGGCTGGAGCTACGGCGGATTTATGGCTGCACTTTGCATGGAAAAAGGCGCTGACGTTTTCAGGGCTGGCGTCTCGGTTGCTCCGGTAACCAACTGGCGTTTCTACGACAGTGTTTATACCGAACGTTACATGCGCACGCCGAAAGAAAATCCAGACGGATACGACGATAACTCGCCGCTTTCGCACGCCGAAATGATAAAAGGAAGTTACCTGCTGATACATGGTTCGGCTGACGACAATGTACATGTCCAAAACACGATGGAGTTTAGCGAACGGATGGTTCAGACCGGGGTGCAATTCGACATGGCCATTTACACCAACCGAAATCACGGAATTTCGGGCGGAAATACCAGCATGCACCTCTATACAAAAATGACTAACTGGCTAAAGGAAAAACTTCAGGTAAACCAATAGTTCAGCAAAGCGGAAAAATCAAAAGCTAAATTTCAGCCCGGCAAACCAGGTCCGGCCGGGACCATAAAAAACCTGATTTCCCGCATAGCGTGGATCCGATTCGGTTCGGTTGGTTGCAGTTTGCTCAATGTATTCAGTGTCGAGCAAATTGCTGCCGCCGAAAATTAGGTTTACCTCGCCAAAGTGTCTGACCCGGATCAGATAGTTCCCGCTCACACCAACCAAATCGTACTTGGGCAGTCGCCATTGCACAAAATCGTCGCGCGAAGCCAAATACTGAAAATCAGTCAATTCAAAAGGAGCATACAATTGCTCAGCGCGGTAATAATTCAGCCTGATATAAAAATTGTGCATCCAGCGATATTCGGCCTCGGCAAACACCGAAATCTGCGGGGCATTGGCAACCCGCACGTTTTTCAGCAATAAATCGTATGTTCCCGATGCCTCATCCGACGAATTATAAACCTCGGCTTTGGCGTCTTTCTGGTAGCGCCAGTCTCCAAGCGATCCATTTACATTCAACTGGAAGTTCTTCGTCAGTTTGTACGAAGCTTTCAATTCCACACCTTTATGCACCTGGGCCAAATCATTCACAATACCAGTGTACTGTTGGTCTTTATCCTGAAAATGCCGCAGCATTGTTCGGTTATTAATCTGGGTAAAATAAGCCAGCGCATCAATTTTCAAGCGACGACTAAAAATCGAATAGCCGAATTCTGCATCGAGAACCTGTTCGTTTTTTGCGCCCTCATTTTTCCAATTATTTTTCATCGGGAAAAGCGTCGAAAATAAAGGCTGATACGAACCGAACCCGGCCTTCAGGAAAACAGAATGGTAATTCCACAGGCGTAACCGAACGCCAGTTTGCACATTTCCTCCAGGCAACAACAACGATTCGCTTTTTCGTGCCGGATCGTTGGCTGTGTAATTAAAATAATCCGTCCGTCCTATTTCCTGAAGGGAGGCAGAACCGTGCGCGAACCAATAATATTTCTTTGTACTGTAATCAATTCGCGCTGAAAAGCCTGCCATTTGAACAGACGACCGGTAATTATATTCTACTTTGTCTACCGACTGATAGTTGCTGAATAATCCGGACTTAAAAAATCCTGAAACCGGAAATCCGTCGGTTCGGTTCGCGTCGGCAAAACTAAGGTAGCTGTCGGCTCCAAGTAAATCATACACCGCAGCAAAATGACCGGCCTGATATGACTGCAAATCGAACCCGGCACGAACGATTGTCTTCTTATTTAGCTGATGCTCCAGCACAGAGCGCAACCCATAGCTGTTTTCGCGACTAATACCAGTAAGGGTCGTAACTCCTGAATTTTCTGAATTGATGTACCTTCCCGATTCGTCAGCAGTACGAGATGCGCCCATTCCGGGAACTGTCGCACCTGCATTCCAGTCGTAAATATCCTGAAAAACAACATTCCCGGTTTCGTCTCTCGAAACAGAATCTATTGGCAAACCGACCAAATTCCCTTCAGGAAAAAACTGCGCTGTTCGGTTAAACCTGGCATAAGCGGTTGTCGAAATCCTTGTTTTGATTCGTGAATGCCAAAAATGAGTCAGGCTAATCATCGGGTTTCTATCAAAAGCGGTACTCCACGATACACTTTTCGGCCCAAGCTTTCCCCAAAAACGGTTGTATATAGGGCTGTACAAATTATATGCACCAACAGAGTCTGCAAAATTCCGGTCGTGTTCCTCAAAAATACCATTCAGACTGAGCAGCAAGGTATGGCGATGACTGAACTCTTTCTGCACCTGTGCAAAAAGGCTGTATTGTTCAAACCCTGAATTTTGTACCAACCCGTCGCCGGAAGTTCGCGAAACCCGGAACGAGGAAGCCAGCCCTTTCTTCGACAAACCGGAATTCACGGTTACTGCCGTTTTCAGGAAAGAAGCATTTCCGTATATAGCCTCAACGTCGACTCCCGATTCGTGGCGGGGCAAGAACACACCAGTATTCACCAATGCGCCATATTGAGCCTGGCTTTGCATACCAGACGACATTCCGCTGGTTACCTGCAAGGTTTCCGCCCAGTCGGTCAAGCCCGACAATGCAGCCGAATTCATCCGGCCTGTTTCCGGATTATTGAGTAAAATGCCATTGAACGTGTAACCCGTGCGGGAAGCATCGCTTCCACGAAAACCCACTTCAGAGTCGTTAAAGCCGCTACCATTTCCAAGAAAACCTGCAGATGGAACCGACCGAAGCAGTTCGTTGAATTCGGGGTGCCCCACTTGCTCGCCCATTTGCCACCAGTTGAAATTCTCGATTGCCTGCGGCATTTCGGTTTTATCTTCCCGGGTAATGAGCCGCCGCTGCAAATCCTCTCCCACTTTCACCGACTGAAGTTTCACAATGAACATTGGCGTGGTAATGTCGTCGGTGACCGAAATATTATATTTTCGTCCGTAGTAACCGGGGCAATTCACTTCCATAAAATAGTCGCCGGCCATCATTTTCAACTCATATTTTCCCTGCTGGTCGGTCAATACGCTAATGAGCGTTCCGGGAATGGTCACGACAGCTTTTTCAATCGGCTCACCAAATTCGTCGCTCACCACAAAACCGGTTATCTTACCGATTGCGAGCGCGTTTCCGGAGAAACAGACCAATAAAATCGACAGGCAAAAAAAGGACGGGAAAGCTGGAATTCCCCACACAAAGTTTTTCAGACAAGTTAAATTTTTCATGGCAAAATATAATCAGGCGAACGTGTGCAAAAATAGCTATCGTCGTTCTTTAAACGAAAAAAACAGTGTTTTATGTATTTCATCCGCATAAACAAAATGACGCCGGATGTTTGTTTTGCGCGGGACATTTTAAAACATCTGAAAACAGAACCGGACGGCAGGATTTTTTTCTACTTTCAGTGTCTGTTTTCCGGAAGATTTTGAAAATCGCATTTTATGAAAAACTTCGACAACATTACGCTTTCCTCTATTTATAAACTGAAAAAGACCGACCGCGACATTTTTCAGGAATTAATGCCATACAAAGTGAAGGAGGTGCTACTTTTGGCAACGCTCTACGACAGTTACTCGATTGTTCGCGAGGGACAATTTACTGACAAAATATTCGGCGAATTTTTGCAGCTCAATCTTTATACCTACCCACGTTTTACCAGCGTAAATTCGAAGGAAGACGC